>JBJTHL010000130.1:0-4548 GCA_046094445.1 Vulcanococcus sp. | reverse complement strand
TCCTGGATGCCATCGCGGGACACGAGGCGATCCACCACCACTTCGATGTTGTGGGCCTGGTTCTTGTCGAGCTCGATGTTGTCGGCCAGCTCGCGCACCTCGCCGTTGATGCGCACGCGGGCGAAGCCCTCCGCCACCAGGCCGCTCAGCAGCTTCACGTGGGTGCCCTTCTTGCCGCGCACCACCGGTGCCAGCAGCTGGTAGCGCGTGCCCTCCGGCAGCTTGAGGATCTGATCGACCATCTCGTCGATCGATTGGGGCCGGATCGAACGGTCGCAATCCGGGCAGTGGGGTTCACCGGCGCGGCCGAACAGCAGGCGCAGGTAGTCCTGAATCTCGGTGACGGTGCCGACCGTGGAGCGCGGGTTGTGGCTGGTCGACTTCTGATCGATCGAGATGGCCGGTGACAGCCCCTCGATCGCATCCACGTCGGGTTTGTCCACCTGGCCGAGGAACTGGCGCGCGTAGGCCGACAGGCTCTCCACGTAGCGGCGCTGGCCTTCGGCAAAGATCGTGTCGAAGGCCAGCGAGCTCTTGCCGCTGCCGCTCACCCCGGTGAACACCACCAGGCGGTTGCGGGGGGATGGTGACGTCGACGTTCTTGAGGTTGTGCTGGCGGGCGCCGCGCACGCGGATCACCTCCTCCAGCGAGCCGCCATTGAGGGCCTGCAGCGCCGCTTTCTCGGACACGCTCTGGGCGAGGGCGCGGGGCATGCAGCCGGCTCGGGAGCGGGTGAGTCTACGGAGGTTGGGAGGGGTTCAGGCGGCCCGTTCCCGCTCCAGCAGGCTGGCGGCGTAGCGGCGGGCCTCGCCGGAATCGCCGCCGGCCAGTTCCACCAATTCGGCCTGACGGGCCTGGGCATCCCGCAGTTGGGACACTCGCGTGTGGGTGCTGCCGCCCTTCACCTCCTTGGCCACGCGGTAGTGGTGATCGGCGGCGGCCGCCACCAGCGGCTGGTGGGTGACGCAGAACACCTGGCGCTGCTCCGCCAGCCGGCGCAGCAGCTCGGCCATGGCACCGCTGACGCGGCCGCTCACACCGGCGTCGATCTCATCGAACAGCAGGGTCACATGCGGATCGGCCGCCGCCAGGCAGGTTTTCAGGGCCAGCAGGAAACGGCTCATCTCACCGCCGGAGGCCACCTCCGCCAGCGGCGCCAGCGGCTGGCCGGGGTTGGCGGAAAACAGGAACTGCACCGCATCGGCCCCCTCCTCCGCCGGTGCAGCCGGTTCGATCGCCACGCTGAAGCGCACATTGGCCAGGCCCATCGGCCGCAACGCCGCCATCAGCTGCTGCTCCAGCTGCCGGGCAGCGGTGTGGCGAGCGGCGCTGAGGGCCGCGTTGGCCTGGTCGCGGCTGGCGGCGGCGGCGGCCTCCTGGGCCTCCAGGGCCGCCAGGCTGGCCTCCACCCCACCGGGTGCCAACTGCTCGCGCAGGGCATCGCGCCAGGCGATCAAGGCCGCCAGGTCCTTGCCGTGGCGGCGCTCCAGGGCCTTGAGCTGGGCGATCCGCTCCTGCAGCTCCGCCAGGCTGTCTGGATCGCTCTCCAGGGCCGTGCCGTAGCGATCGAGATCGCGAGCCAGATCCTGCAGCTGCGCCAGGGCATCGCTGCAGCGTCCCGCCAGCTCGGCCGCCTCGGGATCGAGCTGCTGCATCTGAGCCAGCTCCTGCTCGCACACCCCCAGGTGATCCAGCACCGAAGGAGCCTCCTCCGCGCCGTCCACCAACCGCCCCAGCAGGGTCATCACCCCCTGCTGCAGCCGCACCCCATGGGCCAGGCGGTTCTCCTCCGCCTGCAGCCGCTCGCGCTCAGCCGGATCCTGCAGCCGCGCCGCCTCCAGATCCTCCAGCAGCTGCTCCTGGCGTTCGCGCTCCCGCTGCAGCTGTTCGGCATTGGCCCGGGCCCCCTGCAGTGCTGCAGCGGCCTGGCGCCAGGCGCGATAGGCGGCCTGCACCGGCGGCAGCAGCGATTGCAGCGGGTCACCGGCGAAGCGATCCAGCCAGCGACGCTGCTGCCCCGGCCGTGCCAGCTGCTGCGTCTGCCCCTGCACCGTGAGATCGAGCAGCAGCGGCCGCAGCTCCTGGATCTGGCTGCGGTTCACGGCCACACCATTCAGGCGATGGCGGCTAGCCAGGCGCCCCTCGCTCAACCGCCACTCCCGGCTGATCAGGATCTCCCCCTCCTCCGGCTCCAGCTGCTGCTGCTCCAGCCAGGCCTGCAGCGGCGGGCTCAGGCTGAAGCTGGCCTCGATCAAGCCGCGATTGGCCCCCTGGCGCAGCAGCCGCGGCCCGGAGGCGGCACCGGCGCTGCCGGCCAGCAGGGCATCGAGCGCATCCAGCAGGATCGATTTGCCCGCACCGGTTTCCCCGGTGAGCACCGTGAGGCCGCCCGAGAAGCTGAGCTCCAGCCGCTCGATCAGGGCGATGTTCTCCAGCGTCAGGCCGGTGAGCACACGCGCCCCCGAGTGAAACGGATGTACTGGCGAGCATAGCGGCCCTGGCCCGCCGGCGCCAGGGGCCTGGCAACGCTTGCCACAACGCCCGCCGCAGCCTCCAGACAGAATCAACGCTCCCTTCGGCCCGCGGGGCCAGCGCTGATGCCTACCCCCGCCGCCAAAACGCCCGCTGCAACACCCGCCGAAACCGCCCTGGCCGCCATGCGCGCCGCCGTGGTCGGCACCGATCCGAGCGCACCACCACCACCGGTGGAGCCCACGATCAGCGCTCCGGAACGCCCCTCAGCCCCGGTGCATGCCAATCCCGCCGGCAACGCCGCCGAACTCAGCGATTTCATCGAAGCCGCCGGCCTGTTGGAGTACGACCCGGCGGCCATCACCCGCATCTATGCCGGCCACCCGGGGCGCCTGCTGCGGCGGATCTCGCAGACGCTCGTGCCGATCGGCCTCTACCTGCTGGGCGTGGGCCTCGACTGGCTGACCCAGCGCCTGCGCGACCCGGATTGCGCCCGCGCCCGCGCCCGCGAAGCGGCGGATCTGGTGGCCTCCCTGGGGCCCGCCTTCATCAAGGCCGGCCAGGCCCTCTCCACCCGGCCCGACATCGTGCCGCCGTTGCTGCTGGAGGAGCTGGCCCAGCTGCAGGACCAACTGCCCGGCTTCGATTCCGCCCTGGCCATGGCCTGCATCGAGGAGGATCTCGGCGCTCCGATCAGCAGCATCTACGCCCATCTGGAGCGGGAGCCGATCTCCGCCGCCTCCCTGGGCCAGGTGCACCGCGGTGTGCTGCTCACGGGCGAGAAGGTGGCCGTGAAGGTGCAGCGGCCAGGCCTGCGCGAGCAGATCACGCTCGATCTCTACATCGTGCGCAACATCGCCGCCTGGCTGAACCGCAACATCGGCCTGATCCGTTCCGATCTGGTGGCTCTGATCGATGAACTGGGCAAGCGGGTGTTCGAAGAGATGGACTATTGCAATGAGGCCAGCAACGCCGAGGCCTTTGCCCGCCTGCACGCCCACAACCCCCGCATCGCCGTGCCGTGCATTCACCGCCACGCCACCGCCCGGCGGGTGCTCACCATGGAGTGGATCGATGGCGTGAAACTCACCAACCTCGAAGCCGTGCGGGAGCTCGGCATCGACCCCGACGACATGGTGAATGTGGGGGTGAACTGCTCCTTGCAGCAGCTGCTGGAGCATGGCTTCTTCCACGCCGATCCCCACCCCGGCAACCTGCTGGCCCTGGCCGATGGCCGCCTGGCCTACCTCGATTTCGGCATGATGAGCGAGGTGAGCCGTGAAGCACGCACCGGTCTGATCCAAGCGGTGGTGCACCTGGTGAACCGCAATTTCGGCAAACTATCGAAGGATTTTGTGTCTCTCGGTTTCCTGGCGGAGGATGTGAATCTCGAGCCGATCGTGCCGGCCTTCGAGAGCGTGTTCGGCCAGGCCCTGGAGATGGGCGTCAGCCGCATGGATTTCAAGGCCGTCACCGACGACCTCAGCGGTGTGATGTATCGCTTCCCCTTCCAGGTGCCGCCCTACTACGCCCTGATCATTCGCTCGCTGGTCACACTGGAAGGCATCGCCCTCAGCGTGGATCCCGACTTCAAGATTCTCGGCGCCGCCTATCCCTACTTCGCCCGCCGGCTGATGGAGGATCCCGACCCGCAGCTGCGCGACAGCCTGCGCGAAATGCTGTTCGATGGCGAAATCTTCCGCTGGCAGCGGCTCGACAACCTCATCAGCAGTGCCGCCGCCGGCAGCCAACTGGATCTGGAGGGTCTGCTCGATCAGGTGCTCGATTTCCTGTTCTCCCCCAAGGCCGGCATGCTCCGCCAGCAACTGGTGGAAGCGGTGGTGAACCAGATGGATGCCCTCGGCTGGCAGACCGCCCTGCGCCTCAGCCAGCGGATGCCGCAACGGCTGCTGCCGCCCGGCCTGCGCCAGCGCGAACCCTTCAGCAATTCAGAGATGGAGCTGCTGTCGCTGGAGCCGATCCAACGGCTGGTGGCGATCCTGCGTCAGCTGCCGGGCTTCGAACCGCAGCTGCTGCTGCGCCGGATCCCAAGGCTCCTCCAGGAAACAGAGCTG
>JBJTHL010000129.1:0-7831 GCA_046094445.1 Vulcanococcus sp. | reverse complement strand
CCGGCGCCTATGCCCGCAGCCTCGAGCAGCTGCAGGTGGCCAGCCGCGGCTTCCTCACCCGCTCGATCGATCTGGTCTGCCGCTGGCAGCAGCGCTGGTGGGTGGCCGACTGGAAGAGCAACTGGCTGGGCCAGCGGGATGCCGGCGGCGCTGTGCAGCGCTGCGGCCCGCTCGATTACACCCCCGAGGTCATGGCGGCCCTGATGGAGAGCAACCACTACCCCCTGCAGGCCCATCTCTACCTGGTGGCCCTGCACCGCTACCTGCGCTGGCGACTGCCCGGCTATGCCCCCCAGCAGCACCTGGGCGGCTATGCCTATGTGTTCCTGCGCGGAGTGCCGGGGGCGGCGACCTCCCCGGGGGCCGCGATGGAAGCGGTGCCCGGGATGCTGGTGGAGCAGCCGCCGCTGCAGCGGGTGCTGGCCCTCGATGCCCTGCTGCGGGAGGGGCAGCCATGAGCAGCCTGGCGGCAGCCCTGCACGACAGCCTCAGCCGCCTGATCGGCGGCGCCCCTGACCCGGCCAGCGCCGCGGCCCTGCGCCAGGTGGTGGGCGCCCTCACGGCAGCCCTGGAACGGGGCGAGCTGGGCCTCGATCTGGAGGGCCCCGCCCCAGAGGCCCTGCACAGCCCGGACGACACCGGCACCGGGGATCCCGACTGGCCCGCCGCGCAGCTGGCGGCGCTGCAGGCCAGCGGCTGGCTGGTGGACGCCGACGCCCTCCACAGTCAGCCCGAGGCTCCGATGGTGCGCGATGGCCGCTGGCTGCGCTGGCGCCGCTGGCATCAACAGCTGCAGCATTGCCTGGGGGAGTTGATCAGCCGCGGCCGCGGCCCCCTGCAGCCGGCCCCCACCGCCGCCGAGCGCCGCGCCGCGGTGGCCCGGGCGGCTGCGGCCGGGCTCGACGCCCAACCGGCGGCCGCCGTGGAAGCCCTGCTCTGCCAGCGCCTGGTGCTGCTCAGCGGTGGCCCCGGCACCGGCAAGACCTCCACCGTGGTGCAGATGCTGGCTGCGGCGGTGCGGCTGCAGCCCCAGCTGCGGCTGCAGCTGGCGGCCCCCACCGGCAAGGCCGCCGGCCGGCTGGCGGCGGCGGTGGCGCAGGGGGCCAGGGGGCTGGAGGCACCCCTGGCCGAACGGTTGGGGCAACTGGGAAGCAGCACCCTGCACCGGCTGCTGGAGGCCCGGGCGGATGGAGCGGGCTTTCGCCGCGATGGGCGCCGGCCCCTGGAGCTGGATCTGCTGGTGGTGGATGAGGTGTCGATGGTGGATCTGCCACTGATGGCCGCCCTGCTGGCGGCCCTGCCGCCCACGGCGCGGCTGCTGCTGGTGGGTGATCCGGGCCAGCTGCCACCGGTGGGCCCCGGCGCCGTGCTGCTGGAACTCAGCCGGCCCGAACCGCTGGCCGCCCTGGGGAGCGCGGCGGTGGAGCTGAGCACCACCTATCGCAACAACGGGGCCATCGCGGCGCTGGCGGGGCAATGGCGGCAGCTGGAGGCGCGGGATCGCCCATTGCTCGATCAGCTGCGGCCGCAGCTGGAGGCCCTGCCCCCCGGCGCCAACCTGCAGTGGCTGCAGGCCGCGGCGGAGCACCCCCCGGCGGAAGCCCTGCGGCGGTTGCGCGAGCACCAGCAGCACCTGGCGGGGCTGGCGCAGACGGTTGGGCCAGGCGAGGAGGCCACAGCGGCCAACCAGGACACCCTGCTGGCGGAACTGGAGCGCCTGATCCTGCTCAGCCCGATCCGCCAGGGGCGCTGGGGGGTGAATGGCCTGCATGCCGCCCTGCTGGGGGAGGCGGCCGCCAGGCCGGCCCAGCACTGGCCGATCGGCACACCGGTGCTCAACACCCGCAACCTGGCGGAACAGGGGCTGGCCAATGGCGATATCGGCGTGCTGGTGCCGGGCAGCGCCAGCGGCGAGCGCCTGGTGCTGTTTCCCGGACGACGCCTGCTGCACCCAGCCCGCCTGGGCCCGGCGGAGCCGGCCCTGGCGCTCACCGTGCACAAAGCCCAGGGGAGCCAGTATCACGAGGTGCTGCTGCTGCTGCCCCCCAGCCGCCCCTGTGATGCCCGCCTGCTGTACACCGGGCTGACCCGCGCGCGAATGCAGGCCTGGTTGATCACCCCCAGCGGCCCGGCCTAGGGTCCGCCCAGGTGTGGCAGCCGCCCGTGACAGCCCAGCGCAGCGAGCGCCCATGGGGATGGTTCGAGACGCTCACGGCCGGCGAGGGCTACCTGGTGAAGCGGCTCTGCATCCATGCCGGCCAGCGCATCAGCCTGCAGCGCCACCGCCACCGACTGGAGCACTGGCTGGTGGTGGCCGGCAACGGGCTGCTGCAGTGCGATGGCGCGGAGCAGCAGGCCCATCCGGGCACCAGCCTGCTGGTGCCCTGCGGTGCCATCCACCGCGCCACCGCCGGCAGCAGCGATCTGCTGATCATCGAGGTGCAACGGGGTCCGCTGCTCAGCGAGGACGATATCGAGCGCCTGGCAGACGACTATCAGCGGGTGCCCGGTGGCGACACCCCGGCTGAGGCCCAGACGCCTCGGTGCTAGTATGTTTCTTCACCCTTTGTGAAGGGCAAGGCAGTTTCTTTATCGGGTGTCTGCCGGCCTGTCGACGAAGGATTTCCCAGGCCCAGCCTCACCAGTGACCCAGATTTCCATGGAGAGCCTCAATGGCTCGCAAGATCTTGCTGCGTCTGCGCAGAGCGAGGGCAGCCCAGTGAGCGACATCGAGCTCTCCCCGGTGCAGACCTCCAGCAGCGTTGATCTCGGCGCCGACAACATTGATCTCGGTGCCAACAACATTGATCTCGGCACCAGCAGCGTTGATCTCAGCGCCCTGGAGCTCGCCATCGACGCTGCCGACGCGGACCACGAGCCCCTGAGCACCACCGTGATCGGCAGCGCCAGCCCGAGCGGCTTTGCCGGCTTCGGCTTCGCACCGGAACTGCTCGCAGCCCTGGAGGCCATCGGCTACAGCGAACCCTCCCCGATCCAGAAAGCCGCCATCCCCGAGCTGCTGCTGGGGCGGGATCTGGTGGGTCAGGCCCAGACGGGCACCGGCAAGACGGCCGCCTTCGCGCTGCCGATGCTGGCCGCCCTCGATCCCCAGCAGCGCACCCCCCAGGTGCTGGTGCTCACCCCCACCCGCGCACAGGCGATCCAGGTGGCGGAGGCCTTCAACGGCTATGCGGCCCAGATGCCGCAGGTGCGGGTGCTGCCGATCTACGGCGGTTCCGATTTCCGGGAGCAGATCGCCCGCCTGAAGCGCGGTGTGCAGATCGTGGTGGGCACCCCGGGCCGGGTGATGGATCACATGCGCCAGGGCACCCTCGACCTCTCCGGGCTGCGCAGCCTGGTGCTGGATGAGGCCGATGAAATGCTGCGCATGGGCTTCATCGACGATGTGGAGTGGGTGCTGGGTCAGCTGCCTGAGCAGCGCCAGGTGGTGCTGTTCTCGGCCACGATGCCCCCGGAGATCCGCCGCATCTCCCATCAGTACCTGAGCGATCCGGCGGAGATCACGATCCGCACCCGCGACGCGGATTCCAGCCGCATCCGCCAGCGCTGCATCACCGTGAACGGGCCGCAGAAGCTGGAAGCCCTCAGCCGCGTGCTGGAAGCTGAAACCCGGGAGGGTGTGATCATCTTCGCCCGCACCAAGGCGATCACCGTGACGGTGGCCGAAGCGCTGGAGGCCAAGGGTTACGACGTGGCCGTGCTCAACGGAGACGTGGCCCAGAACCAGCGGGAGCGCACCATCGAGCGCCTCAAGAACGGCGCGGTGGATGTGCTGGTGGCCACCGATGTAGCCGCCCGCGGCCTGGATGTGGACCGCATCGGTCTGGTGATCAATTACGACATCCCCTTCGATGCCGAGGCCTACGTGCATCGCATCGGCCGCACCGGTCGGGCGGGCCGCAGCGGCGACGCGATCCTGTTCGTGACCCCGCGTGAGCGGCGTTTCGTGGCCGGCCTGGAGCGGGCCGTGGGGCGGCCCATCGAAGCGATGGACATCCCCAACAACGCCACGATCAACCAGAACCGCCTCGACCGCCTGCGGCAGCGCCTCACCAACGCCCTCGCCGACGGCGCCAGCGCCCGCAGCGCCGAGGAGCAGGTGGAGGAGCAGGCCCTGCTGTCGGAAATGCTGCAGCGGGTGGGCCAGGAAACCGGCGTCAGCGCCGAGCGGCTGGCCCTGGCGGCCCTGCAGCTGGCGGTGGGCGACCAGCCGCTGCTGGTGCATGGCGATGAAGACTGGCTGCGCCAACAGTCAGCCGCCGGTCGGCGCGAGCGCAACGACCGCTTCGGCGATCGCGCGGATCGCGGCGATCGTCAGCCCCGCCGCGGCCCGCGGCCGGAGGCGGGCCCGCCGGACGCGAACATGGATCGCTACCGCGTTGAGGTGGGCTGGCGCGATCGGGTGAAGCCCGGGAACATCGTGGGGGCCATCGCCAATGAAGCCGGCCTCAACGGCCGCAGCATCGGTCGCATCCAGATCTTCGACAGCCACAGCCTGGTGGACCTGCCCAAGGGCATGCCCGAAGAGGTCTTCCAGGGTCTGCGGCGCCTGAAGGTGATGAACCGCGAACTGCAGATCAGCCGCCAACGGGCCTGACCAGCGATCCCAGCGGGTGGGCCATGATCAGCGGACACGCATCATGGCCAGCCGCCGGGATCAGGCACAGAGGCCGGTGAGACTGCCCGTGAAGCTGTCGCTGGCGATCACGCTCAGCTGCTCCAGGCTCAGCCGCTCCACAGCCACCACCAGCCCCGGCTGGGCCAGTTCTGACTCCGAGGCCACGAGGGTCTGCAGCAGATCGAACCGGTCCTGCGGGGCCAGTTCGCCGTCCTCGCTCCAGGCCAGGCTCCAGGGAACGGGTGCCGTCATCGGGTGCCCTCGGTAACGGATGTGGAATTGCTGACAATGGGACAGCTGGCGGGGAGCGGCGGGCTTCTCCCGATTCCCTTCGCTGTTGCTTCAAGCCTCTTCACGACATCGGGCGATCCCGGTGCGCCGATGCCCCAGGGAGCCGCTGAGCTGCCGCGGGTGCAGGGGCCAGGGTCCGACCAACCAGTAAGGTGAGTTTGATTCCAGGACCACGGCCTCCAACCGGAACCGCAGCATCCACGAATCAGTTTCCAGGTTCCGTTGAAGGAATGACCATTTACGTCGGCAACCTCTCGTTCCAGGCCGAACAAGAGGATTTGCTGGATCTGTTCAGCCAGTACGGCGAAGTCAGCAAGTGCAGCCTGCCCCTCGACCGGGAAACCGGCCGCAAGCGTGGTTTCGCCTTCGTGGAGATGGCGAGCGACGCCGATGAGCAGAAGGCCATCGACGATCTTCAGAACGTCGAATGGATGGGCCGCATGATCCGCGTCAACAAGGCCACACCCCGTGAAGGCGGCGGTGGCGGCGGCGGCGGCAACCGTGGCGGTGGCGGCGGCGGCAACCGTGGCGGCGGCGGCGGTGGCCGCGGCGGCTACGGCGGTGGTGGCGGCGGCGGCTACGGCGGTGGTGGCGGCGGCGGCTATGGCGGCGGCGGCGGCAACCGCTGGTGAGGCTGCGGGCCCCACACGGGGCCCCATTCGCCCCCCAGCCTGTTCACACCAAAACGCCCCGTGAGGCAGGCCTGAGGGGCTGCACCTCACGGGGCCCTTTGGCTTGGGAAGGGCCCAGCGCCTCAGCGCCGGGCCCTCGGGCTCAGGCGGCGCCCTCCGGCATCTGGGCGATCACCAGATCCGCCAGCTGATCGCGCTGCCATTCGCGACAGCGCACCTTCGACACCGGATGGGTGGGTTGCAGCTCACCTTCGCGGGGTTCCGGCAAGGCGTTGCGCAGGGCGCGGCGCCGCAATTTCGCCGTCCAGCGATGGAAGCGGTGGAAGGATCTTGAACGCGTCATGAACACCTCCAGGGGGTGACCCCTTCGGTCTACTGCCGCTGACGGATCTGATCTGATCCAACGGTCACAGCTTCACAGTCGATCTCAGAGTCCATCGCCAGTCCCGCCCGCTGGCGCCATCCGGCGAATGCCTGAACCCCATCGCTGCCTCCAAACAGCCACAGCAGCGCCTGCTGCGCACCCTGCGCCCGCACCGCCGCCTGGTGTGGCTGGCGGCGGGCTGCTCGGTGCTGAACAAGCTGTTCGACCTGGCCCCGCCGGTGCTGATCGGCCTGGCGGTGGACGTGGTGGTCCGCCAGGACAACGCCTGGCTCACCGCCTTCGGCGCCCGCAACGTGCCCGCCCAGCTGGGGGTTCTGGCCCTGCTGTCGTTCCTGATCTGGAGCGCCGAATCGCTGTTCGAATACCTCTACGCCCTGCTCTGGCGCAACCTGGCGCAGACCGTGCAGCACGAGCTGCGCCTCGAGGCCTACGACCATCTGCAACGGCTGGAACTGAGCTTCTTCGAAGCCAGCTCCAGCGGCCGGCTGCTGGCGATCCTCAACGACGACATCAACCAGCTGGAGCGCTTTCTCGACCAAGGCGCCAATGAACTGCTGCAGCTGGTCACCACCGTGCTGGCGGTGGGCGGCGCCATGGTGTGGCTGTCGCCGGGGGTGGCCGGGGTGTCGTTCCTGCCGATCCCGGTGATCCTGTGGGGGTCGCTGCAGTTTCAGGCGCGCCTGCAACCGCGCTACCGCGAGGTGCGCGAACGGGCCGGCGATCTGGCCAGCCAGCTGGCCAACAACCTCGGCGGCATGCTCACGATCAAGAGCTACGCCGCTGAAAGCTGGGAAACCGAACGCCTGCGCCGCAGCAGTGAGGCCTACCGCCGGAGCAACGGGCGCGCCATCCGCCTCTCGGCCGCCTTCATCCCGCTGATCCGCTTCGCGATCCTGTTCGCCTTCCTGGCGATCCTGGTGATCGGCGGGCTGCAGGCCTGGCGCGGCCAGATCGCCATCGGTTCCTATTCCTTCCTGGTGTTCATCACCCAGCGGCTGCTGTGGCCGCTCACCAGCCTCGGCCGCACCCTCGACGACTACCAACGGGCGATGGCCTCCACCCAGCGGGTGCTGGATCTGCTCGACACGCCGATCGCCATCGCCGGCGGCCACCGCCCCCTGCCGCTGGCGGCCGTGCGCGGGGCCCTCAGCTTCCGCGGGCTGCACTTCGCTTACCCGGGCCGGGAGCCCCTGCTGGAGCACTTCAACCTCGAGGTGCCCGCCGGCAGCACCCTGGGGATCGTGGGCGCCACCGGCTCGGGCAAGAGCACCATCGTGAAGCTGCTGCTGCGGCTCTACGCCGTGCAGAGCGGCGAGATCCTGCTGGACGGCCAGCCCATCGCCGACCTGGAGCTGGCGGACCTGCGGCGGGCCATCGGCCTGGTGAGTCAGGACGTGTTCCTGTTCCACGGCACGGTGGCCGAAAACATCGCCTACGGCAGCTTTGAGGCCCCACGAGCCGCGATCGAGCGGGCCGCCGCCCTGGCGGAAGCCGCCCGCTTCATCGACGCCCTGCCCCAGGGTTACGACACGGTGGTGGGGGAGCGGGGCCAGCGGCTCTCCGGCGGTCAGCGCCAGCGCATCGCCCTGGCCCGGGCCATCCTCAAGAACCCGCCGGTGCTGATCCTCGATGAGGCCACCGCGGCGGTGGACAACGACACCGAGGCGGCCATCCAGGCTTCCCTTGAGGCGATCACCGCCGATCGCACCACCCTGGTGATCGCCCACCGCCTCTCCACCGTGCGCCATGCCGATCGGATCGTGGTGCTGGAGCAGGGCCGGATTGTGGAGAGCGGCAGCCACGACCAGCTGATCGGTGCGGGCGGTGCCTACCAGAACCTCTGGCGGGTCCAGGCCGGCCTACGCAGCCACGAAGCCCTCACCC
>JBJTHL010000128.1:0-20629 GCA_046094445.1 Vulcanococcus sp. | reverse complement strand
ACTTCCCGAGGTCCGTCGGCCGGGTCACCACATAGACCACCATGCCCGTCAGCGCCAGCGCCACGGCGATCATCACCGCGATGGCACTGGTGTAGTCGGTTGAGCCCATGGCTCTGCCCCAAACCGTCAACCTAATGCCAGTGGCCCGTTGGCCCGCCTTGCTTCAGCCCGGTAGCACCTGACGCCAGCCCTCCTGCTCCACCAGCCGCAGCGGCGTGTTGAACAGGGCGCTGAGGGGGCCGTCCCGGAGCAGCTCCCCCGCCGGGCCGTCGCCCACCAGCCGGCCGTCCCGCAGCAGCAGCACCCGCTCGATCTCCGGGATCACCGCCTCGATCTGATGGGTCACCAGCAGCAACGTGGTGCCGGCCGCCGCCAGGCGGCGCAGGGCGCTCAGCAGCTGGTGGCGGGCGCGCAGATCGAGCCCGTTGGTGGGTTCATCCAGCACCAGCAGCTCCGGCTCATGCACCAAGGCGCGGGCCAGCAGCAGCCGACGCTTCTGCCCGTCCGAGAGCTGCGCGAACGGCCGCGTCGCCAGCGCCGCCAGGCCCAGCTCCTCCATCCGTTGCCGTGCCCGCTGGCGCTGGCCGGTTGTGGCGGGCTGGCTGCGGCCGATGCCCACCGAGCCGAAGAAGCCCGAGAGCACCACATCCTCAGCCGGCACCCCGGGGCGGTACCCGTTCTGCAGATCGGTGGAGACGAAGCCGACGCGGCGGCGCAGCTCCCACAGATTCACGGTCTCGCTGCCGAAGAGGCGCAGGCTGGATCCGGTCTGCACCACCGGGTAGAGCTCGCGGCTCAGCAGTTTCACCAGCGCGCTCTTGCCGGCGCCGTTCGGTCCGAGCACCAGGGTGTGCTCGCCGCGATGCAGCTGCAGGCTGAGCTGCTCGAACACCAGCCGCGGCCCCAGCCAGACGTCGACCGCCTCCAGTTCGAGGTAGGGCTGGCGGGTGTGCATTCGTCCATCCTCGCCGCATCGCGCCCGGTCGCTGCTGCCGGCGTGCCGCTGCTACGGGCTGTTGCGCCGTGGGTCGGGCCCTCGGACGCCTTTCTAGGGTCGCGACCTCCGCTCGAACCGCCGTGCGGCCCTATTTCCTGCTGGAACCGGGTGATGGCCTGCTGCTCTGCGGTGCCGATGGCACGGTGTCCTACCTGGATCGCACCGCCCGCACGCGCCTGGGCCATCGCTCACGGGCCTGGCCCGGCCAGAGCCTGATCGCCTGCTGGCCCCAGTTGCAGGATCTGCTGGTCCATGAGCATCGCCGGCTCAATGACGGCCCGCGCGACCATGTGCTGGCGCTGCCGGAGCCGACCGGCGTGGAGATGGCCACCCGGGTGCGGTTGTTCCTCACCGATTCCGGCTTCGGGGTGGGCGTGCTGAAGCGCCGCGCCCAGCCCCTCGATGGCGAGCCCTCCGATGGCGATGACACCTACCGGCGCCTGCTCGAGGCCGTGCTCGACACCGCCCTGGATGCCGTGCTGGTGACCCTGGCGGAACCGCTCGATGCGCCGGGCCCGGTGATCGTGTTCGCCAACCGCGCCCTGCTGGATCAGACCGGCTACCGCCTGCATCAGGTGCTGGGCCGCAGTCCGCGTCTGTTCCAGGGACCGGAGACCTCGCGCGAGGCCACCAGCCAGCTGCGTCAGGCCCTCGAGGCCTGGCAGCCGGCCACGATGCAGGTGCTGAATTACCGCAGTGATCAACAGCCGTGCTGGGTGGAACTGAAGGTGGCGCCGATGGCGGATGCCAGCGGCTGGCACACCCACTGGGTGTCGGTGCAGCGCGATATCTCCTCGCGGGTGGAGCAGGAGCAGCTGGCCCTGCAGGCGCGCGCCCTGGCCGAGAGCCTGGAGAGCCGCCAGTCGGTTGGGTGAGGCGGCGGTGTGAGCGAGGAGTCGCTTCAGCGCACAGGCGCTTCGGGTTGATCCGGCAGGCGGGGTGGCTGGGGCGGCTGCGGGTGCAGCAGCGGCGCCAGCACACTCAGGCCGAGCATCACGAAGGAGAGGGCCCCGAGCAGGGCCAGCAGCCGCAGGCCGAGGGGACGGCCGCGATCCACCGGCCAGTCGTCATCCGGCGGCAGGGGTGGCGGCGGCTGGTGGGGTTGGCGTTTCACGCAGCGGAGGCTGCCACAGCCGGGGGGCTGGCGTCAGGCCTCCACCCGGTGCGGTTGCAGCTTCCAGATCCGCTCGGCGTACTCGGCGATGGCACGGTCGCTGCTGAAGAAACCGCACCCCATCGTGTTGGCGATCGAGGCGCGGCACCAGCCGGCCGGATCACACCAGCTGCCGTCCACCGCGTTCTGGGCACGGCCGTAGTCGGCGGCGTCCGCCACCACCTGGAAGGGATCGTGGCGGGTGAGGTCGTCGAGCAGGGGCTGGAACAGGTCGCGATTCCCCTCGCTGAAGTGGCCGGAGGCGATCAGCTCCATCGCCGCGCGCAGGCCCGGGTTGCGCTCCAGCCACGGCATCGGGTGGTAGCCGTCGCGGCTGAGCTGGGCCACCTCCTCGGCGCTGTGGCCGAATAAGAAGAAGTTGTCGGCGCCGACGCGCTCACGGATCTCGATGTTGGCGCCGTCGAGGGTGCCGATCGTGAGGGCACCGTTCAGGGCCATCTTCATGTTGCCGGTGCCCGAGGCCTCCTTGCCGGCGGTGGAGATCTGCTCGGAGAGATCCACCGCCGGATACACCAGCTGGCCGAGGCTGACGCTGAAGTTGGGCAGGAACACCACCCGCAGCCGGCCCTCCATCGCCGGATCCATGTTCACGATCTCGGCGATGCCGACGATCAGGCGGATGATCCGCTTGGCCATGGCGTAGCCCGGGGCCGCCTTGCCGCCGAAGATCACCGTGCGCGGCGGCAGATCTTCGCCGTTGCGCAGGCGCAGGTAGCGCTGCGCCACCTCGAGGGCCGCCAGATGCTGGCGCTTGTATTCGTGGATGCGCTTCACCTGCACATCGAACAGGGAGGTGTGATCCACCAGCACCCCCAGCTCCCGCTGGATGTGGGCCGCCAGGCGCTGTTTGGCCTGGGCGCGCACCTGCTGCCAGCGCTCCAGGAAGCCGTCGTCGTGCAGCAGCGGCGCCAGGGCCTGCAGCTGCTCGAGATCGTGGCGCCAGCCGTCGCCGATCGCCTTATCCAGCAGGCAGGCCAGGCCGGGGTTGGCCACCGCCAGCCAGCGGCGTGGTGTGACGCCGTTGGTGACGTTGGTGAAGCGGTCGGGCCAGAGCCGGGCGAAGTCCGCCAGCAGCTGATCGCGCAGCAGCTGGCTGTGAAGTTCCGCCACGCCGTTGGTGTGATGGCAGCCCACCACGGCGAGGTGGGCCATGCGCACCTTGCGGTGCTCCCCCTCCTGGATCAGCGAGATGCGCTCGAGCAGGTGGCGATCGCCCGGATGGCGGATGCGCACCATGCGCAGGAAGCGGGCGTTGATCTCATAGATGATCGCCAGCTGGCGCGGCAGCAGCTTCTCGAACAGCTCCACCCCCCAGGTTTCCAGCGCCTCGGGCAGCAGGGTGTGGTTGGTGTAGCTGAGGCTGGCGGTGGTGATGCTCCAGGCGGTGTCCCAGTCGAGGCCCTCCTGGTCGATCAGCAGGCGCATCAGCTCGGCCACGGCGATGGCCGGGTGGGTGTCGTTGAGCTGAACGGCGAACTTGCGGTGGAATTCGCTCACAGGCAGGCCCTGCTTCTTGAGGATCCGCAGCATGTCCTGCAGCGAGCAGCTCACGAAGAAGATCTGCTGGCTGAGGCGCAGGCGCTTGCCCTGCTCCAGTTCGTCGTTGGGATAGAGAACCTTCGAGAGGGTCTCGCTCTGGATCTTGGCCAGCACCGCTCGCGTGTAGTCGCCGGCGTTGAAGGAGGCGAAGTCGAACGCCTCCGGCGCCTGGGCCGACCACAACCGCAGGGTGTTGGCGGTGCGCACGCCGTAGCCGGTGATCGGCGTGTCGTAGGCGACGCCGATCACGGTGTGGTCGCCGATCTGCACCGGATAGCTCCATTCCGGCCGGATCACCTCCCAGGGGTTGCCCTGGGCCAGCCAGGCATCGCTGCTCTCCTGCTGCCCGTCCGGGCCGATGTGCTGGCGGAAGATGCCGAACTCGTAGCGGATGCCGTAGCCGATGGCCGGCAGCTCCAGGCTGGCCAGGGATTCCTGGAAGCAGGCCGCCAGGCGCCCCAGGCCGCCGTTGCCCAGCCCTGGCTCCGGTTCGCAGGCGATCAGCTCCTCAAGATTCAGCCCCAGGTCCTCACAGGCCCGTTCGGCCTCCCGGCGCAGGCCGAGGTTCACCAGGTTGTTGTCGAGGTGGGGCCCGAGCAGGTACTCGGCGGACAGGTAGGCGGCGGTGCGCACACCGCGGCGGGTGTAGGCCTCCGCCGTGTCCACCCAGTTCTGCAACAGTCGATCCCGCACGGCCAGAGCCAGGGCCATGTAGTGGTCGTGCTGGGTGGCCAGCGAGGGCGACTTTGCCTGGCTGTAGAAGAGGTGCCGCTGGATGTGCTCCGCCAGCGACACCTGCTCGAGGGCTCTTGAGGGATGGGTGGCCATCGGTGCTGGCAGAGGGGGGCTACAGCAGTTCTGGCTGCCGCATCACCACGTTGCTGTGCCAGGCACTACGGATTGCCCGCCGGTCAGCGGCTGCCCATCAGAGGCCTGGGGCGCTCCACTCGGCCGGAGGTTCCGGCTTGTCGCTGTCCTGCAGGGAGGGGAACAGCGCACGGATGCGGGCGGGAAGGGTCTGGCGCACCTCGGCCCGGAACGCCGACGCCGCGTCGGCATCCAGCAGCGGGTAGCTGGTGTCGCTGTTGCCATCGCCGCGCAGGGGCTTCCAGCTGCAGCTGTTCTGCGCCTTGTACTCCTCCAGGGGCGTGATGAAATCAAAGCTGGCGCTGCGGCCCTGTTGGGCGGCGGCGGCGATCAGCCCCTCCCGCACGGCCACCAGTTCACGGGCTTTGAGGGTGTCCGGCAGGCCCAGCACCGGCTCGTAGTAATCGAGGCTGCGCAGTTCCTCTTCCAACAGGATCGTCCAGGCGCCCTGCCCATCGACGGCGCCGGTTTCGGCCGGGCTCTGGCGCATGGCCTCCAGATAGAACGCAAGCCAGCGGTAATGGGATTTGTCCTTGGTGCGCTTCTTCTCGGAGCCCTTGCCGCTGAGGCGCTTCGGCAGGGCCGCTTCCGCCTTGCGCAGGAAGGCGCGATCGTCGCGCTCCAGATTGATCGCCCCCCAACGCTGGCGGTATTCCCAGAGCTCCTCGTAGCGGCGCACGTCCTCGATGCCCCAGCCGAGGGTGCGCAGTTCGTCAGCCCGGTTGTCTTCGCCCTTCTGCACGGTGGTCTGATGCCGTTGGGGGCACCCTAGGGCGTGGCCTCAGCGCTGGATCGCACTGGCTTCCTGGCCATCGCCTGGGTTGCCGCCACCACCGGCACCAGTTGCAGCCGCTCCAAGGCGGCCGGTTCCCGCCCGCGCAGGCTCAGCCACTGCTGCAAGCGCAGGGCCGCCGCCGCTGGGTCGGCCACCGTGAGAGCCCGCTCACTGTGCACACGGAACAGGCCATCGCCGCACAACCAGCGCGGTTGTGCCCGGCGGCTGCCGCGGGGGGGCGTGAAGGCAATCCGCCAGAGGGCCATGGCCGTAGAGAGGGCTCCGCCTTCACCCTGGCCAGCGCTGGCGCTTGGCTGGGGCCGTTGCCGCAGCAGCGGTGTGCCGATGCCGTACATCGGCGGCTTGCGGCCTGGCTGGCCCTCGCCGTTTCAAGGCTGGCGCCATGGCCTGGGCCGGCGGGAGGGGTGATGCAGGGGCGAACGGTGCGGCAGGAGCAGGTGCGGATCCCGCGGCCTGAGGCCCCCCTGGCGGCTGATCTGGTCCTGCCGGAGCGGGCGGTGGGGGTGGTGTTGTTCGCCCATGGCAGCGGCAGTGATCGCCGCAGCCCCCGCAACCGTCAGGTGGCGGCGGCCCTGCAGGCCGCGGGCCTGGCCACCCTGCTGCTGGATCTCAATTCCTGGGGCCAGCCGCTGTTGTGTGCTGTGGACTGGTGCGCCAGCCAGGAGCAGCTGGCTCCGCTGCCCCTGGGGCTGTTCGGGGCCAGCAGCGGCGCGGCCCTGGCCCTGGAGGCGGCCGCGGCCCGGCCGCCCCGATCTGGCCTTCGAAGCGCTGGGCCGCGTGCGTTGCCCCACCCTGCTGATTGTGGGAGCCGCCGACCTGGACGTGCTCGAACTCAATGTGTGGGCGGCAGCCCATCTGCGCGCTCGCCACGATCTCCTGGTGGTGCCGCGGGCCGGCCACCTGTTTGCAGAGCCCGGCGCCCTGGAGGCCGTGGCCGATGCCAGCTGCGACTGGTTTCTGCGGCACCTCGCCACCGCCTGAATCGCCGCCCGTGGCGCCTGCGCCTCAGCCTGCAGCAGATCAACGGTGCCAATGGGGCTGAGATCGGCAATCTGATTGAGTTCTTCGCTTTTATCGTGGCCTCGTCGGTGGTGGTGCAGCGCCTCAATCACCGACTTGCCTTATCCGCCACCAAGCACGGAGTTTCATGATGAACGATCGCTTTCGCGTGCTTCAGCGTCAGCCCCGCCGCATTTCGATCACTCTGAGTTATTACGTGCACGAGGCTCTCCTCAGTCGCTCGGAGGAGGAGGGGCGCTCGGTCTCCAACCTCTGCGCCTTTCTGCTGGAGGATGCCCTGCGGGATCAGCAGCGGGAGGTCGTTGCGGCGCCGGCAACCCTGGCTCACCCCCATGGGGCCAACGGCCGGGTCAAGGGTCGGGCTTTCTGATCGGGCCTGAGGCCTGTGCCTGGGGACTGAGCCGGTTCCGTTCGGTTCAGCCCCGGCCGGCCTGGCGATCCCAGGCCTCCCCGGGGAACAGCATCGGGGTGAGATTCCGGCGCAGCTTGCTGAGGGCATGGCGCTCCAGGCGCTGCACCTGATCCTTGCTGCGGCCGGTGATGCGGGCCACCTCGGCGAAGGAGCGCTGCTGCTCTTCGCCGTAACGCAGTTGGATCACGGTGCGCTCCGGGGTGGAGAGCAGTTGGATCTGGCCATGCATCCAGAGGTCGTCGTCGTTGATGGTCGGCAGGCGGCTGTCGGACACGGTGTCCAGCAGGGTCATGTCGCCATCGCTGCCCCCCAGTTGCTGATCCAGGGAAATCGTGTGGCTGCGGTGCTGCACCGCCAGGGCATAGAGAATCCGCTCGCTGCTCTCCCCCAGCTGGCGCGCCAGGGCTTCGCCATCGAGGCTGGGTTCACCCGTGTTCTGCAGGGCTTCGGCACGGTTGGCCAGGCTCACCAGATTCACCGGCATGCGGATGCTGCCGTTGTGTTCCTGCAGGTAGCGATTGATCGCCTGACGAATCCACCAATGGCCGTAGGTGGAGAACTTGTAGCCACGGGTGGGGTCGTATTTCTCAGCCGCGCGCAGCAGGCCGAGATTGCCGGCCTGCACCAGATCCATCGGATCATGGGCCAGATGCTTGAGGCGCCTCAGATAGCGCAGCGCCACGGTCACCACTAGCCGCAGATTGGCGGTGACCATCCGCTCCAGGGCCCGGCGCCCACGCCGCTGCAGGCTGCGGCTGGGCTGAGGTGTTTCCATCCATTCCTTCACGATCAGCCCGAGGTGAACTTCCTCCTGTGCCGTGAGCAGAGGGATACGCCCAATGCTGCGTAGATAGTCGCCGAAGGTATCACTCATCAGGCCGAAAGATGGTGGCACTCAATCTTCCATGGCTTTCGCTCGTTCTTGATCCGCCCTCAGCATTCTTGCCCTCGCTTCGCTGCTGCGCGCTGCGTTTGGCACGTCAGTTGCTGAGCTTCTGCTGGACGCCAGCATCGATACACGCTGCCCCGCTCCGGCCTGCTGAGCACCAGCTGCCAGAGTTGCCCCTGGCGGGAGCGAAAGAAGCCGGCACAGCTGAGCAGGTAGTAGCGCCAGAAGCGGTAGAGCTCACAGCTGCTGTCGCGCTATAATTCGGGCCAAGCATCGGCGAAGTTCGTCCACCAGGCCATCAGCGTGCGGTCGTAATCGCTGCCGAAGTTCTCCCAGTCTTCGATCAGCAGCAGGCCCTCCAGCCCCTGGCACAGCTGGCTGGCGGAGGGGAGGCGTCCGCCGGGGAAGATGTGGGCGTCGATCCAGGCATCGCTGCGCAGGGTGGTGCGGGCTGAGCCGATCGTGTGCAGCAGCGCCAGCCCTTCCGGGTGCAGGCAGCGGCGCACCAGCCCGTGGAACACCCGGTCGTTGCGCCGGCCCACATGCTCGAACATCCCCACCGAGGCCACGCGATCAAAGGGTTCGCGGTGCAGCTGCGGCAGTTGGCGGTAGTCGCACAACATCACGGTCACCGGCAGCTTGCTGAGGTGCTCGCGCACGTAGTCGGCCTGCCGTTGCGACACGGTGATCCCCACCACCTGCACGCCGTATTCGCGACAGGCAAATCCCGCCAGCGAGCTCCAGCCGCAGCCCAGGTCCAGGAGCCGCTGCCCCGGGCGGAGCTGCAACTTTTCGCAGATCAACCGCAGCTTGTGCTCCTGGGCGCTGATCAGGTTGTCGGCCTGGCGCCAGTAGCCGCAGCTGTAGGTGAGGCGTGGATCCAGCATGGCGGCGTAGACCCGCGGATCGATGTCGTAGTGCTGGCGGCCCACGCGAAAGGCCCGCCGCAACGACTGGGGATTGCCCAGCCTCCCCTGCAGGCTCTGCAGCTGATCCAGCAGCCAGGCTCCACGGCTGAGGGGACGGTTGGCATCGACCCGCAGCAGCCGGCAGATCAGTTCATCGAGCTGGTCGCAGTCCCAGTCGCCGCGCACATAGCCATCGCCGAGGGCGAGGGAGCCGCGGCGTAGCAGCGCGCCATAGAGCTGCGGGTTGTGCACCCGCAGATCCCAGGGTCGATCGCCGTTGAACCGCACATCGGCGGCGGCGCCGATGGCGGCCAGGGCCGCCGGAACGCGCTGGTGGGGGGGCTTCGTGGTGGCGGCGGCCAACGGCACAGGGGTGGAGCGGTTGCCACCCAACAAACTGCGGCTCCTGGCTGCCGCCACCACCAGCCAGTGGATTTGCTGCAGCTCTGGGCCCGTTCAGCGGCATCGGTTGAGCGATGGTGATCACGCAACCCAGACGTGTTTGGGCATGGCTCCGCGATGGCTGATCATGGGGTGATGCTGCTGCGAGATTGCGGCAAAATGGCCGGTGTGGATGATTCGGTCGCGTTTCGTTCTGTTGTGGTGTCGGCTTGGCAGGTGAAGGCTGCTGTTGCCTTGCCAGCGGCCTCGGCTCTGTTCATCCTGACGGTGTCGTCTTTGCTGCCCTTGCCATCAACACCATGCCCAACTGCTCGCTGCTACCGCGTTGCACAGGCCTGGGGGCTGCCGTCTCGCTGGCTCTGCTCACGCTGCCGTTGCCCGGCCGTGCCGATGCGCTTTACACGCTGCAGACCAAGTGCAGCCTCAACGGCGCTGCTCCGGTGGCCTGCACGGTGGAAGCCGTGAATGAGGCGGCCGCCACCCTCTACCACCACCGCATCGGCAATCAGGCGATCACTGTGCGGATCAGTGATAAACCGGTGCGCATGGCTCTCTGGAATGCCACCAGCAAGCAGTGGCAGAGCCTGGAGCGGGCGGCTGCCCTGTTCTCCACCAACACGGTCTGTTTCAACGGTGCCGCGTTGTGTGTGGTCAACGCCAACTATCTCAATAGCGTGCGTGAGGACAACTCGGCCGCCATGGCCAGGCGTGACCTGGTCAAGGTGCACTTCGGTGGCGACGGCCGCATCAACGCCAGTTGCTACGACGACGGCTGTGGGGTGGTGCAGAAATGACAGCCCTTCAACGGTGCAGCGCGCTTGTGCTGCTGAGCAGCCTGGTGCTGCCTCTCAGCGGCGCTGAGGGGCTTGCCGCGGGCTCGGGTTCCCGGCCTGAGGCCGCCGAGGCCCAGCTGCTGGCCCGCGGTGGCGGTGGCGGCCGTATGGGTGGTGGCGGTGGTCGTCTGGGTGGAGGTGGAGGCGGTTTTGGCGGCGGTGGCGGCCGTCGTGCCCAGACCGGCTTTCAGGGGGCCGGGGCTGGTCTCAATCGCGGCGATGCCCGGCCCACAGGCGGTTGGAGCAGTCGCGTCGGTTCCGATAGCGCCCGTCCCTCCCTGGATCGCTCCGCCATCAACCGCGACCGCCAGGGTCTTCAGCAGCGCCAGGGGGATCGCCTCGGTTCCAGGGATGGCAGCCGTCCGTTCAACGCTGATGGCAGCCGCAATCTGAACCGCGATTTCAATACCAGCGTGAATCGCAACTGGAACCGCACGGTTAACGTGAACAACCTCAATCTCTCCCCGGGTTGGGCGCGGCCGGGTTGGGGTGTGGCACGCCCCTGGGGGTATGGTTGGTATGGCGTTTCGGCCGTGCCGGCCTGGGGCTGGTGGGGCGCCAGGGCTGCCACATGGGGGCTTGCAACCTTGACCACGGCAGCGATCATCAACAACGCCGTGGATAACGCCATTGCCGATAATTCCACCTACATCGTTGTTCCTAACAGCTCCTATCAACTGCTCTATGGCACGGTGGCGCCCACCAGCGACTCCGGGATCAGTTTTGATGTCACCGCCAACGGCAGCACCTATCAGCTCAGTGCTGATTGCCGCGCTGGCACGCTGAACGGCCAGCAGCCCAACACCGCCGCGGAAGCGGAGCTGCTCAATGCCGCCTGCCAGGTGGCGTTCGGCTCGGCCTGATCCTCGGGGCTCCACAACCCGTCCCCGGGGAGAGGTTGCGCCCACCGGCTTTGCCGGTGGGCTTTTTGCTGCCGGGGCCGCGGGCGGATCGCGGGGCCAGGCATCCAGCGAGTTGTCAGGATCTGGCTGGGCTTGATGCTGCTGGACGGGTTGTCTGGGGCCTGGGTTTCGTTCGCGTCATCCCGGCCAAGATGGCGCCAACCCCTGCAGCAGTCTGATGCGTTGGCGTGGCGGATCAACTGGCGTGATGCGCCGCCTCCTGCTCATCCTGGCGCTGCTCCTGCCGTGTGGCGCTGCCCGTGCTGATGCCCCGTCGGTAGATCCCTGGGCGGCCACCGTTGAGGCGTACGGGTTCCTGCCCTGGGTTCAGTCCACCACCACTGTGCGTGGTTTTGATGCCCAGAGCGATCTGGCACCTGGGCAGTTGCTCAACCTGCTGCAGTCCATCGTGAGTGTGCGCGGCAGTGTGGAGCGCGACCGGCTGGGGGCGCTGGTGGATGTGGCCTATACCCAGCTCGGTGCCGAGTCATCCCGCAACACGGCCAGGGGGTTGCTCACTGGTCGCAGCGAAGTCACATCCACGACCGGCGTCTACGACGTCGCCGTGCGCTATCGCTTCGGCGATCGTCCGCGCGCCGTGGGCCAACCCGGCGACTGGTGGCTCATCCCCTATGCGGGGGTCCGTCTGCTTCAGGCCCGCCTCGATGTGGATGCCCAACTGCAGGGCAACGGTCCATTCGGGCTGCAGTTCAGTCGCCAGGGAAGCCTGGATCGCACCTGGGCTCAGCCTCTGATCGGCAGCCAGGCTTCGATCTTCGTCAGCCCTGGGCTGCGTTTGTTTGCCCAGGCCGATGCCGCTGGGTTCGGCCTGGCCGGAGATCAGGATCTCAGTGGCAACGCCCGGATCGGCGTTGGCTATGCCCTCGGCACCAACACGAACCTCATGTCTCCTGGCGATATCAGGGCATTCGCTGGAGCAATGGGGCAGAGCGGCCCACCGGCTTCAGCAGCAGCATGAACGGGGTGGAGCTGGGGTTGATGGTCTTCTTCTGAGCGGCCGCCTCAGGACGCCGCGCTGCGGCGTCCTTCCCGCAACAACTCCGAGGGCCTGAGGCCATAGGCGCTGCAGAAATCGCGGCTGAACTGGGAGAGGTGGTCGTAGCCGCAATCGCCCGCCACGCTCGACACCGTGGCCCCCTGGGGCGGCGCCAGCAGCAGCTGACGAGCCCGCTCCAACCGCTGCTGGCGGATCCACTGCACCGGCCCGCAGTGGAAGCGGTCGTGGAAGATGTTGCGCAGGCTGCGCTGGGAGTAGCCGCTCTCCCGTACCAGGTCGTCCAGCAGGATCGGCTGATGCAGATGGCTGGCGATCCACTGCTGCAGGTCGTCGATGATCTGCGCTTTGCTCCCCCGCGCCGTGGGGCGCTGCTGCAGGGCGGCTGCGATCAGGTCGCCGCACAGCAGCTGGCAGAGCAACTGCAGCACCACCGCCTCCAATCCGGCTGCCGTCAGGGCCTGCTGTCCAGCCTCTGGCAGGCCCAGGCTCCACTGCAGCATCTGGCGCAGCGCCGCCACCTGCCCCTGCTTCGTGCCGCCGCGCAGCTGCAGCCCGCGGCTGCTCTGCAGCCGCCGCCGGCACTGCCCCAGGCTGAGCCGGTGCCCGGAGCACGCCACCGCCAGCTGGATGATCGACCCTGGATCAACGTCGAGGCGCCAGCCCTGGGCCGAGGAGGCCAGCAGTGGTGGCTCGTCGGCAGCCAGGTAGAGCAGGTCGTTGGGCGGGCGCAGGATCTGGTCCACATTTCCCTGGCGCCAGCTCAGCGGTTGAGCCCCTGGGATCAGCAGGGCGGCGCAGCCTGCCGGCCCGCTGGCCCGCTGCAACCAGCCCTGGCTGACCCTGACGCGCCCCAGCTGCCAGCTGCTGCTGGTGTTCGTGAGGGGCCGTGGTGCCGGTGCTGCAGCGCTGGTCATGGCGCAGGCCTCACCACGCAGCGGAAGCCCATGTGGCCGGTGGACGTGTCGATCCCCTGGGCCATGCGCGCCGCCGGCCGGTAGCGGCGGCAATACTCCGGCGCGCAGAGGTAGGAGCCCCCCTTCACCACCTTGCGCGGCATGTTGCCGTGCTCGGAGCGGGGATCAATGCTGGCCGTGCGGCAACAGCCCTGGCCGTCGGCCTGGTGATGGCCGGCTCGGTACCAGTCACTCGTCCACTCCCACACATTGCCGATCATGTCGACCAGGCCGTAGGCGTTGGCCGGGAATACACCAACCGGTGAGGTGCCGGCATAGCCATCAGCGCGGCTGTTGTGATGGGGGAAGTGGCCTTGCCAGGTGTTGGCCATGGCGCGGCCGTTGGGGTGGAGGCTGTCGCCCCAGGCGAATTCCGTGGGCGGCTGCCCGCCGCGGGCGGCCCGTTCCCATTCCCGCTCGGAGGGAAGCGCCTTGCCCGCCCAGGCGGCATAGGCCTCGGCATCGGCGTAGGCGATGTGCACCACAGGATGCTGCTCTCGCCCCTTGATCGAGCTGCCAGGACCCTCCGGATGGCGCCAGTTGGCCCCTGGCACGTAGTGCCACCAGCGGTGGGGGTTGTCGAGGGGAACGGGATGGCTCGGTGGTACGAACACGATCGAGGCCGGCTGGAGCTGTTCGGCCGAGGCGCCGGGGTAGTCGGCCGGGTCGGCGGGCCGCTCGGCCTGGGTGCGATGGCCGGTGGCTTTCACGAACTTCTGAAAGTCGGCAGTGGTGACCGGTGTGCGATCCATCCAGAACCCCGCCACGCTGCACGCGTGGGCGGGGGCTTCTTCCGGGTAATGGTGGTCCGAGCCCATCGCGAAATGGCCGCCCGGCACCCACACCATCCCCCGGGCGGGGGGACGGCCGGGGCTGCGTGGTTGCACGCCGTTGGTGCTGGCTGGTGCGCGCAGCGGCATGGATCAGGCGGCGCCGCTGGCGGCCTGTTCGAGCCGCTCCATCACCCGCTCCAGCGAGAAGCTGGCGGCCTTCTGGCGCGGTGGATAGGCCACGAAGGTCTTGAGGAACTCGCCCACGTAGGTCTGGGCCGGCACGATCAGGAACACGTGATCGAAGATCCAGTCCCAGTAGGTGTTGGAGGTGATGTCGGCCCGCTCGTAGGGGTCGGTGAGCAGGTTGAAGATCTTCGGTACCCGCAGCTCCACGAACGGCTCGGCCCAGATCTGGCACGTGCCGGTGGCCCGCTGCTCGCGGAACACGAACTTCCAGTTGTCGTAGCGCAGCCCCACCAGATCGCCGTCGTCGGAGAAGTAGAAGAACTCGCGCCGCGGGCTGGTGTCGACCTTGCCCGTCCAGTAGTCGAGCATGTTGTAGCCATCCAGGTGGATGCGGAAGGTATTATCGCCCACCTGGTAGCCGTCCAGGAGCTTCTGTTTGATCTCCGGTTCACCGGCGGCGGCCAACAGGGTGGGCAGCCAGTCGAGGTGGCTGCAGATGCCGGTGATGTTGGTGCCGGCCGGGATCTTCCCGGGCCAGCGCACCAGGGCCGGCACGCGGAAGGCGCCCTCCCAGTTGGTGTTCTTCTCGCTGCGGAACGGCGTCATGCCGGCATCGGGCCAGCTGTTCATGTGCGGCCCGTTGTCGGTGCCATACATCACGATCGTGTCGTCGGTGATGCCCAGCTCATCGAGCAGGTTGAGCATCTCACCGATGCACTCATCGTGATAGATCATCACGTCGTGGTATTCCGACTGCCAGCGTCCGCTGCGGCCCACATCCTGCGGACGTGCGTAGGTGCGGAAGTGCATGTGGGTGGTGTTGAACCACACAAAGAAGGGTTCACCGGAGGACACGGCATCGCGGATGAAGCGCTTGGCTTCGGCCATGAATTCATCGTCGGCCGTTTCCATGCGCTTGCGGGTGAGTGGCCCGGTGCTTTCAATGCGCTGGGTGCCATCGCCATTGGCCCAGCAGTGCAGCACGCCGCGGGGGGCAAAGCGCTTGCGGAAGTTGGGGAACTCCGGGTCGTCCTCCTTGGGGTAGTCGCGCAGTTCCGGCTCCTCCTCGGCGTTGAGGTGGTAGAGGTTGCCGAAGAATTCGTCGAACCCGTGCATCGTGGGCAGGTGTTCGTCGCGATCGCCGAAGTGGTTTTTGCCGAATTGGCCGGTGCGGTAGCCCTGGGGCTTGAGCAGTTCGGCGATGGTGGGGTCTTCGGCGCGGAAGCCCAGCTCGGCACCAGGTAGGCCCACCTTGCTGAGGCCGGTGCGGTACACGCTCTGGCCGGTGATGAAGGCGGCGCGGCCAGCGGTGCAGCTCTGCTCGGCGTAGTAGTGGATGAACTTGGCACCTTCCTTGGCCACTCGGTCGATGTTGGGGGTCTGGTACCCCATCAGACCGTGGCTGTAGCAGCTCAGATTGCTCTGGCCGATGTCATCGCCCCAGAGGACCAGGATGTTGGGCTTGCCGTTGGGCATGGCGGAATCCGCTCCAAGACCCTCACCCTGTGCATGGGGTTCTGATCTGTCCACACGGCGCTCCGCCACTGTTGCGCACTGAAACAGCGCAAGTTGTGGATCTCTGCGTTGTTCACTGGGTCGATTCCTCGTGCCCCTGAGGGTGTTGTTGATCACGGTCGCAACGGTTGTGCCGAGCCGTCGGCGCAGCGAAGGGCCTCCTGGTTGATCAATCGCGAAATCTTTGCCTGTAAGCGCAGAGGTTCTGGATCGGTGGGTTGATGTGCTGATTGCCTCTTCGGCGTGGCCTCAGTACCTTGACCCTGTCCAGCACCCCATTCTCCGCTGCATCGCTGCTTGATGGCTCACGTTGATCCGGCTCTGGTGGCGCAGCCGCTGGCCTTTCACGATCAACAGGCCGTGGTGGATCGCGATCCAGAGGTGTTGGCGGCTCGCCTGGCTCAGCATTACTCCCTGCTCGATTTCGGACCACGACCGGGCACCGAGCGTTCCTTTCTGCATCGCTCGGTGACAGCTGCCGCCGGCGATCTGATGCTGACCTGCGGCTACACCAGCCCGATCCGGGGCACCATCGGTGAGCGGCAGGGGGTCGGCTCGATCAATGTGTGCTGCCTTGGTGCGGCCACCTATCACGTTGAGCGGCAGGAGCTGCGGATCACGGAACGCCAGCCGCTGTTCTTTGCGCCGGGGCAGGAGTATCGCTACAGCGTTGATCATTTCAACGGCCTGGCCTTTCATCTCGATCTCGCTCGCCTCACGGCCACCGCTGCCGCCATCGCCGGCCTGGGGGCTTCGCCCCGGCGGTTTCAGGCCGAGTTGGAGGCTCCCCGGGTGCTGGCCATGGACGCGGGCCGGCGGGAGCGGCTGTTGCGGTTGCTGCGCCGTGAATTCGCATTGCTGGATGATCCATCTCTGGATGGCACGGCGGAGCTGAACCATCTCGGCCTCGATGACCTGATCTATCGCACCCTTGCCCTGTTGCTCTGTCCGGGCTTGGTGGAGCTTGACGTTCAGGCGGGGCGTCGGGGGACAGCAGCGAACCTGCGCGAGCGCCGCTTCGAGCAGTTGCTGGAGTGGATCCGGGCCAACCTGCAGGAACCGATCAGCCTCACCGTTCTGGAGCAGCGCAGCGGTTATTCCCGCCGCCATCTGCAGCAGGTCTTTCAGCACCGTTTCGCCTGCGGACCGATTCAGTGGATCCGGCAGCTGCGCCTCGAGCAGGCCCGGCTGGCGTTGCTCAACCCAGCCCAGAGCGACAGCGTTGCGATCATCGCCGGTCGTTTCGGGTTCAGAAGTGCGTCGGTGTTCAGCCGTGATTTCTCAGCCCACTTCGGTCTGCTTCCGTCCGATCTGTTGCGGGAAGGAAAACGTTGTTACAACTGAGCCCCCTCCAGGTCGGCTCCCTCCAACTGGGCACCACGCAGGTCGCACCCCCGCAGGTTGCAGTGCCGCAGGTCCGCATGGCTGAGATCGGCATCCCGCAGATCGGCATGGCCAAGATCACTCCCCTGCAGGTCGGCATCGCGCAGACAGGCCCGCTGCAGGTTGGCCCCCTGCAGCTGCACACCGCGCCAGCGGGCGTGGGGCACCTGCAGCTCCTGCAGCTGGGCCTGGTTGAGGTCGAGCCCATCGAGCCACAGGCCGCTCTGGCTCAGGAGTTCGAGGGCTTCATTGCGGGTATGGCTCAACCGTGCGCCGGCCTGTTGGCAGGCCAGGATCACCTCCATGGCCTCCACATGCTCCCGCCGTCGGCGCTTGCCGCCCTCCAGCACGTAGAGGAAGGCGGCGCTCACGATGCTCAACGCCTCCACGTTGCCCACGTTGATCACTCCACCGGGATCGGCCAGCAGGCATCCCGAGCGGAATCCGCCATGGCGGCAGTGCTCCCAGCGGTTCACCGCTGCGAGCGTCAGTCCCGCCAGGCACACCGCCAGCACCAGCCGGGTGGCGAATGAGGTGTCGCGTTGCCGTTGCCAGCGATTCCGGCGACGTTGTTGCTCCCGCTCCACCCAGCTGGGGCTGGACCGTGGCCTCGGGCCCAGGGGTTGCGTCATGGCACCATCCGGCGGCTCAACCGCAGCCAGGGGCTGCTCACCAGCACCGTGATCAGCACATACGCCAGGATCGCCAGCCTCAGGCCCGCCAGCTCCTGGCCGTGGCGGCTGGCGAACAGCAGAGCCAGGCCCGGATTGCGCATGGCCGTCACCAGGCCTGTGGTGGTGCCGTGCGCATCCCCCTGCTCCGCCGCCATCAGCCGGCCGATCAGCAACGAGGCCAGAACCAGCAGGGCCATCAGGGCTAGGGCTGGAAGGTTGGCGGGCACAAAGGCCAGCAGCAGCGGCCCGGCCTTGAGGAGCACCAGCAGCAGCAACACCAGCAGCAGCAGGTTGGCGATCCGCTCCAGAGGCACCTCCACCTGATCGGCGAAGCGGGGTTGCCAATGGCGCAGGGCCAGCCCCAGCAGCAGCGGCAGCACCTGCACCCGGCCCACCTGCAGGGCCACATCGAGCGGGTGGACCTCCCAACCCACCACGGCGAAGGTCTGGCGGAAGGCCAGGCCCAGCAGCGGAATCGACACGATCGCCGCCAGTGCCGCCCCCACCTGAATCAGTGCCGCCAGTTGATGGTCGCCGCCGCCCTTGCGGGCTTTGCGCAGGGCCAGCGGAGCGCTGGGGCAGAGGGCCATCAGGGCGATGGCGAAGCGCACGGGTTGGGCGATCTGCCAGCTCCAGGGGGTCTGTAGCAGCAGCAGGGCCAGCAGCGGCACCAGCAGGCACGAACCCAGAAGCACCCGCAGCGGCAGTGCCGGCTGCTGGCACCAGCTGCCCAGGGCCTCACGGTCGAGGCTGAGCCCCAGCGCCAGCATCGTGCTGAACAGGGTGAGCGTGATGAACAGTCCGATGGCGGTGCTCATGGCAGCAGCGCTCCAAACAGCAGCAGGATCAGCGCCGCCAGGCCGATCAGGCTGATCATCACGGCGGTGGCCGCAGCGATCGATGGACGTTCGCTGTACGTGAAGTCGTCGCGCAGGAGGCGGCGCAGGTTGCGCTTGTGCTGCCAGGTGGCGGCGATCATCGCCACCACACCGGTGATGATGAACGCGGCCGCGATCAGCTGCACCCCCAGGCCGGCGTGCTGGCTGCCGCCCGGCAGGCGGCTGTTGAGGGCGGCGATGATCTTGTCGAGGCCGAAGCCGAAGGAGATCAGCGACAGGCAGGTGCGGATCCAGGCCATCAGCGTGCGCTCGGAGGCATCGCGGTTGCGCTGGCGGGCCAGATGATCGGCGATGGTGCCGATCGGATGGGCGTGTTGTTCAGGCTGCATCAGCGCTGCTCCGTTGCCGTTGGCTGAACAGATGACTCAGCCATCCCGGTGCCAGCAGCGCAATCACCAGAATCGTGAGCGATGTACTGAGCCGGCTGGAGAGCGTGCGCGCCACATCCAGGCCGGAGTGGACGTAAGTGATCGCCACAATGCCGGCGAAGGCTCCGGTGGTGAGCCCGCTGGCGGCGCGCAGCAGCTCGCGGGGTTGCCGCTCTGCCGGCCAGCGCCCCCGACGGCTCAGGATGCGCCCGCTCAGGGCTCCGGTCGCCGCCAGCAGCATCACCAGGAGCAGCCGCTGCGGCCAGCTGCTGCTGGGATCGTGCTGGTCGAGAGCAGCCGCCAGCACCGTGCCGCACCCGATCAGGCTGCCGCTGGCGGCGCCGATCAGTCCCCACCAGCCTGAGGCGTCCTGCGGCAGTCGGCTCAGCCCGGCCCCGCCGGTGAGCACCAGGGAGCACAGCAGGATCGATGGCACCAACGGCAAGCGGCTGGCCAGGGCATAGCCGAGACCTGCGCCGATCAGCCCGCCGATCAGGCGGCGCCGCTGCAACCCGTGCGCTGGTGGCTCATCGGCCATGACGTCCACACGTCGTGCCTTTGCAACGTAGGAATCCAACCCCGGCCTGTCAGCGCGATCTGGCTGGAGTGGGGGATTCCGGCAGGGGTGTTGGCATCGTTGGGTCCACCACCCACCAGCAGCGAGCCATGGGCTGCACGATCCGTTGACGCGGGCCAAGGCCGCCCACAGGATGCGGCGGTTCAGTTCCTGATGCCAACGATGGCCATCGATCCTGTGCAACTCAGCTCCATTGTCTTGCCGTTTCTGTTCAAATTGGCCGGTGCCGTCGGTCTCTGGATTGTCGGCACCTGGCTGATCAAGCTGGCGCTGCGTTTGCTGCGCAGCAGCTTCTCCCACGCCCGCCTCGATCCCACACTGATCGGCTTTCTGTTGAATGTGCTGGGGGCACTGCTGCGTGTGGTGCTTGTGGTGGCGATCCTCGGCTTCTTCGGGATTCAGACCGCCAGCTTTGCTGCTCTGCTGGCTGGCGCCGGTGTGGCGATCGGTGCCGCCTGGAGTGGCATGCTCGGCAACTACGCCGCCGGTGTCTTCCTGCAGGTGTTCCGTCCAGTGAGCAAGGGGGATTTCGTTGCTGCTGGAGGTGTCACCGGAACCGTGGAGGAGATCGGCATGTTCGTGACCCTGATGCAGGCGCCCGACAACGTGCGCCACATCGTGCCCAATGGCAAGTTCTTCGGCGACACGATTGTGAACTACTCCAGTCACCCCTACCGCCGCGTTGAGCTGGAGGCACAACTCGATCACAGCGCTGACGTGGGCAAGGCGATCGCCGTGCTCAAACAGGCCCTGGTGGCGGTGCCGAACCAGTACCCGGGCCTGCCAGCCGATGTGGAGGTGCTCACCTTCAGCGAGCGTGGCCCGCGCCTGGCGGTGCGGCCGTACACCCACACGGACCACTACTGGCAGGTCTATTTCGACACCAACCGTCTGATTGCCGACACCCTCGCCGGCCACGGCTTCCCCGTTCCACGGATGCCGATCGCCATGCAGAATCTCAGCGCCAGCTGAGGATTGTTGGCTGGTGGGGCGATCCGCCGAATAGGGTCAGGGCAGGACCAGCCCCCCATGACCGACACCCTCCAGCCCCTCGACCTTCGCGCGGTGGAGGGCGGCCCCCTCGGGGTGATGATCTGCGGCCATGGCAGCCGCAACCGCCAGGCTGTAGCCGAATTCGCCCGCCTGGCGGAGGGGCTGGCGCCGTTGCTGCCCGGGGTGCCCGTGGAGTACGGCTATCTGGAGTTCGCCCGCCCGATCCTGCGGGATGGTCTTGATCGCCTCCGGCAGCAGGGGGTGCAGCGGGTGCTGTCGGTGCCGGGCATGTTGTTCGCCGCTGGCCACGCCAAGAACGACATTCCCTCCGTTCTGAACACCTACGCCGCGGAAACGGGGCTGCGCATCGACTACGGCCGTGAGCTGGGGGTGGATCTGAAGATGATTCCGGCGGCCGGTGCCCGCATCCGCGAAGCGCTGGAGCGCAGCGATGCCGACACCGCCGCTGCCGGCCTGCCGCCGGTGCCCCTGGCCGACACCCTGCTGGTGGTGGTGGGGCGTGGCTCCTCCGATCCGGATGCCAATTCCAA
>JBJTHL010000127.1:0-3264 GCA_046094445.1 Vulcanococcus sp. | reverse complement strand
ATTCCCCCCCCCTCGACCGGCCCCCTCGATTCGGCCGCCATCCAGCCTCCATCCAGCCGCAATCCCGTCTTTCTCCCGCCTCGATCCGCCACCCGCCCACGCACCATCCCCAGCCGCCATGCCCGCAGCCTCCAGCACCGGTTCAGCCAACCCCCACGGGGCCACCACCATGGGCGATCTGCTCGGCCGCCCGGGCTTCCGGGCCTTCTGGCTGGCGAATCTGATGTCCAACCTGGGCACCAGCGCCTATGTGCTGGCGATCAACTGGCTCACGGTGAAGCAGTACGGAGCCGCCGGGATCGCAACCCTGGCCCTGACCTACGGGCTGCCTCAGATGCTGCTGCAACTGGTGGGCGGCACAGCCAGCGATCGCATCGAGCGGCGCCGCCTGTTCGGCTTCACCCAGAGCGGCATGCTCGTGATGGCCCTGCTGGTGCTGATCGCTGCCCTGCAGGGGCTGGTGCCGCTGTGGTTGCTGGCGCTGGCCAGCGCCGCCAATGGTGTGATCTCCGCCTTCGACACCCCCGCCCGCACGGCGCTGGTGAGCGATCTGGTGGACGCGCACCAGGTGAGCACGGCCCAGCAGCTCTACAGCCTCACCACCAGCGTCACCAACATCTTCGGACCGGCCCTCGGGGGCGTGCTTCTGAGCATCGGCCCCACGGCCCGCAGCCATGAGGAGGTGGCATTCGCCTTCAACGTGTTCAGCTTCCTGCCGCTGCTGCTGGTGATCCCCTGGCTGCCGCGGGCCGGCAGCCGGCCTGCCGTGAAGGAATCGTTCCGGGCCAGCCTGCGCGCGGGGGTTCAGCAGGTGCGGCAGCACGCCAACCTGCGCACCCTGCTGCTGCTGCTCAGCCTGGTGATGGTGCTGGGCATGCCGTTCCAGGGGCTGCTGCCGGTGTTCGTGCAACGGCACCTCAGCGCCGAAACAGGCCATGGCTTCTACGCCGCCCTGATGTCGGCCGTGGGGCTCGGCAGCTTCATCGGCTCACTGCTGGGCATGGGCCTGCTGGAGCGCAGCCGGGCCGGGGTGCTGCTGGCGGCCCCCAGCGCCGGGCTGAGCGGTGCGATCGTGTTGCTCAGTGCCTCAAACGTTGTGCACTGGGCCTCGCTCTCCGCCTTCCTGGCCGGAGCCTGCAGCTACCTGGCGATCTCGGTGGACAACGCCCTGCTGCAGGCCGCCAGCAGCCAGGACATGCAGGGCCGCATCAATGCCATCGCCAACCTCACCAAGGGTCTGCAATCGCTCAGCCTGGCGGCCGCCGGCTACACCATCCACCTGCTGGCCGGCAGCGGGGCCTTCGGCAGCGGCTACCAACTGGTGCAACTCAGCCTGGCGGCAGCGCTGCTGGCCGGTGTGGTGTGGCTGTGGCCGCGCCTGCGGCGGCTGCAGCTGGCTTGACCGGGACCGGCTGAGCGATCAGGGCCGCTCCGGCACCGCCGCCGCATCCAGCCGCCGCGGATCGGCCACCCCATAGCTGCCGCCAGCCTGGCTGTAGCGCACCTCCACGGAGTTGGCGGAGCCCATGGCCGGGACCGGCACCAGGCGATGGCCCCTGGCCTCCAGCAACCGGCGGGTGTCGGCGCTGAACCCCTCCTCCAGGCTGATCTGATCCGGCCAGAGCTGGCTGTGGACCCGGGGTGCAGCCACGGCGGAGGCCAGGTTCAATCCATGCACCAGCCGGTTGAGCAGCACCTGCAGCACGGTGGTGATGATGCGGCTGCCGCCCGGGCTGCCGGTGGCCAGCAGCGGCGCCCCATCGGCGCGGAACACCAGCGTGGGGGTCATCGAGCTCAGCGGCCGTCGCCCCGGAGCGATGGCGTTCTGGGCCCCCTGACGCAGGCCATAGGCATTCGGCGCTCCCGGCGCTGCGCTGAAGTCGTCCATCTCGTTGTTCAGCAGGAACCCGGCGGTCGGCACGCTGATGCCGTTGCCGTAGGCCGTGTTGAGGGTGGTGGTGGTGGCCACCAAACCGCCATCGCGATCCACCACCGACACATGGGTGGTATGGCCGCCCCCCTCCGCCGGGCTGGCCTGGGCTTCCAGCTCCTGGGCCGGCCGGTGGCGATCCAGGCGCAGGGCACGGCGCTGGTCCTCGGCGTAGTCGCGGCTGAGGAGACGGTCCAGCGGCATGGTCACCTGGTCGGGATCACCCAGCAGGCGGTTGCGGTCGCGATAGGCCAGGTTCATCGCCTCCACCATCGGATGGATCGCCGCGGCGCTGTTTAGCCCCCAGCCGGCCAGATCGAGCGGTTCGAGCACCTGCAGCAGCTGCAGCAGGGTGGCGCCACCGCCGCTGGGGGGAGGCATGGTGAGCACCGTGTGGCCCCGAAAGGGGGCCTGCAGGGGCCGCAACCACTGGGCGCGGTAGGTCGCCAGATCGGCGGCGCCGATCAAGCCCCCGCGCTGCTGCATCAGCCGCACCAGGGCCTGCCCCAGGGGGCCGCGGTAGAAGCAGGCCTCTCCCTGGCGGGCGATGCAACGCAGGCTGGCCGCCAACTCCGGCTGGCGCAGCCGCTCGCCCGGCTGATAAGCACGCCAGGCGCCCGGGGCGCCAGCCGACCGCACCCCGGCAACGGGTTGATAGAACACGCGGCGGGCGTGGGGATCCGCCTGGAGCAACGGCGCCGCCTCCCGCAGCGAAGCGGCCAGTTCCGCGCCCACGGGGAACCCCTGCTCCGCCAGCGCGATCGCCGGCTGCAGCACCACCGCCAGCGGCAGACAGCCGTAGCGCCGCTGCACCAGGGTCAGGCCCGCCACTGTGCCCGGCACGGCGGTGCTGAGCAGACTGCGGGTAGCCCGCTGGCGATCCACAGTGCCGTCGGGCTTGAGAAACAGATCGGCGCGGGCCGCCCGGGGTGCTGTTTCGCGGAAATTCAGGGCCACCGCCTCGCCGCGGCCGATCGCCAGCGCCTGGGGCAGGGGCGCCTGCCGAGCGGCGGCGGGGCAGGTGCGGATCGTCCCCTGGCGCGGCAGCCACAGCAGCAGGAAACCGCCACCGCCGAGGTTGCCGGCCTGGGGCAGGGTGACCGCCAGGGCAAACGAGGTAGCCACGGCCGCATCCACGGCATTGCCGCCGCGCCCCCTGCCTGCTGTGTTGCACCCTCGATTCGTGGCTGGCTGGGCTGCCGTGCTGCTGGTGGCTCCAGCCCACGCCAACCTTCTGCAGGAGCAGGCCCAGCGCTTCCACCCGATTGAATCCAGCGGCGGCATGGTGGCGGCCCAGGAGGCGCGGGCCGCGGCGGTGGGCGCAGCGATCCTGG
>JBJTHL010000126.1:0-3361 GCA_046094445.1 Vulcanococcus sp. | reverse complement strand
ACAACGTGCAGGCGATCGTCAACACCGCCGTGCTCAGCGGCCAGATCGGCCGCCCCGGTGCCGGCACGATGCCGATCCGCGGCCATTCCAACGTGCAGGGTGTCGACCGCGCCGGCATCGGCGGCCTCGATCAGGGCGCGGGTGTCGTAGCCCTGGCGTGGGCTGAGGGGATGCCCCAGCAGCGTTTCCAGGGCCTGGCGGAGTGGATCACAGAGGTGCACCGTCACCCCCATCGACCCGAAACCCTGCACGTTGGAATGGCCGCGGATCGGCATCGTGCCGGCGCCGGGGCGGCCGATCTGGCCGCTGAGCACGGCGGTGTTGACGATCGCCTGCACGTTGTCGGTGCCGTTGGCGTGGTGGGTGATGCCCATCGCCCAGGCGAACACCACAGCGCCCGACTCCTGAATCACCCGGGCCGCCGCCTGCAGCTCCTCGCGGCTCAGGCCGCAGCAGCCGGTGATCACCTCCCAGGCGGTGCCCTCGATCTGGGCGATCACGGCCTCCCAGCCCTCGCTGTGGCCCTTCACCAGCTCCCAGGCGATGCCGCCCCGCTCCAGCAGTGCCTTCTGAAGACCCAGGAACACCGCCGCATCGGAGCCGGGAATCGGCTGCAGGAACAGCGAGGCGATCTCCGCACCCCGCAGCAGCGAGCGGATCGGAAAGGCCGGCGACCCGAAACGCAGCAGACCCACCTCCAGCAGGGGATTGATCACGATCACCCGCCCGCCCCGCTCGCGCAGACGGATCAGTTCGTTCATCAGCCGCGGGTGGTTGGCCGGCGCATTGGAGCCCACCAGCACCACGCAATCGGCCTGCTGCAACCCCTCCAGGTTCACGTTGGAGGTGCCGCTGCCCAAGGCCTGACGCAGGCCGATGGTGGAGGGGGCATGGCAGAGGTCGGAACAGTCGGCCAGGTTGTTGCTCCCCAGGGCGCGCAGCAGCAGCTGCAGCAGGTAGGCGGCTTCATTGGAGGAACGGCCGGAGCTGTAGGAGGCCAGCCGCTCCGGCGCACAGCGGAAGGCCGGCTCCAGCAGCGCGAACACCTCCTCCCAGCCGATCGGCTCGTAGTGGGGCGAGCCTTCGCGGCGGATCAGCGGCCGATCCAACCGACCCAGCCGATCGCAGGCGGCGGAGCTGCAGCAGCTCAGCTCCGCCAGGCAGCGGCCGGCGAACACCGAAGGATCCACGGCCGGTTGCAGTTCCGCCTGGATCGCCTCCACGCTCTTGAGGCAGCGCTGCAGCGGCTCCCCCAGCTCATCGCGGAAGCCGCCGTTCTGGCCGCCGGTGCCCCAGGCACAGCTCAGGCAGGCACTCTTGTGGTTAAGCGTTTGCCACAGCCGCAGCCCCTCCGGCGTGAGCGTGGCGCGGGCCCAGCCATCGATCAGCGGCCAGCCGCCGCCGGAGCTGGGCGGGTTGGGATCAGCCATGGCCGCCTCGCGCACCGGATGCGCCGGATCGGGCTCCAGGCTAAGGAGATAGGCCGCTCCTTAGCGTGGCCACCATGGCCACAGCACCGCCGAGCGACCACCAGGGCCGCCCCCTCGGGGTGCTGCGGCTGTCGCTCACGGCCCGCTGCAATCTGGCCTGCCCCTACTGCCTGCCCGATGGCCGGGAGCCGCCGGGGCTGCTGAACCTCGAGCAACGTCTGGCGGTGGTGGAGGCGGCGGTGGCCCTGGGGGCATCCAGCCTGCGCCTCACCGGCGGCGAGCCGCTGCTGCACCCACAGCTGGAGGCCCTGATCGCCGCGGTGCAGCCACTGCGGGATCAGGGCCTGGCGGAGATCGCCCTCACCAGCAACGGCACGCTGCTCACGGCCGCCCGCGCCCGCGCCCTGCGCCAGGCGGGCCTGGATCGCATCACCCTCAGCCTCGATGGAGCCGATGGCACCAGCGTGGCTCGCATGGCGGGCCTGGCCGATGCGGCGGCGGGCACACGCGCACTGGGGGCGGTGCTGGCAGCCATCGAGCACGCCCGCTCCGCGGGTTTCGATCCGGCAACCGGAGCGCTCAAGCTCAACAGCGTGCTCCAGCGCGGCCGCAATCACGACCAACTGCTGCCGCTGGCCGCTCTCGCCCGCGAGCGGGGCCTGGAACTGCGGCTGATCGAATACATGGATGTGGGCAACCGCAACGGCTGGAGCCCGGCCGAGGTGCTGAGCGCCGCCGCGATGGTGGAGGCGATCGGCAGCCGCTGGCCGCTGGAGCCCCTCGGCCGGCCCCTGCATGGCACGGCACGGCGCTGGCGCTATAGCGATGGCGGTGGGGTGCTGGCCGTGGTGGCCTCGGTGAGCGCCCCCTTCTGCGGCGACTGCAACCGCCTGCGCGTCACCGCCGACGGCATCGCCTACACCTGCCTGTTCGCCGATCCAGGCAGGGGCCTGGATCTCAAGCCCTGGCTGGAGACCGGCCACGACCCCCAGGCCTTGACCCAGGCCCTCGCCAGCCTCTGGCAACACCGCGACGATCACTACAGCGAAGAGCGGCAGGCCATCCGCGCCGCAGCCACCACGGCCCATGCCCAGGCCAACCCCCACGCGGAGATGGCCTACCTGGGGGGATGAACGGCGAGGGAGGCCTCCTCAATCCGTGGGGGGCAACCCCGCCTCAGCGCCGGTCAAGAGGTGTTCCAGTGCCTCAAGCAAGGTCTCCCGCGGCAACGGAAACGGACCGTCCTCATAGCGGGCTTCCAGCGCATACCCCTGCAACTCCAGCAGGGATGGCTCCAGCGGCAGCGCGACCAATCGCGACAGATCACCCAGATCGTGGGTGCGTGGTGGCGGCTGATCCGCCGCCTCCTCAGCCGTGCAGCTGCACCAGCACCTCGCGGGGGCGGGGGCCGTCGAGCTCCCCCAGCAGCACCGCCTGATAGCGCCCCAGGCCGAGGCGCCCTTCGTGGACCGGCAGGCTGAGGTGATTGCCCAGCATCAGGGCGATCAGGTGGCTGTGGGCGTTGCGGGGCTCATCAGCGGGGATGCCGGACCGCAGGTGCAGGTCGTTGTGGAGATAGGGGCGATCAGCCGGCACGAGCTGCGCGAAGAATGTGGCGATGTCCGCCAGCAGGCGCTCCTCCGACTCATTCACCACCAGGGCCGTGGTGGTGTGCTGGCCCGCCGCCACCAGCAGGCCCTCCCCCAGGCCGGCCTCCTCCACCAGGGCCTGGAGCGGGGCGGTGATGTCGTGGCAGGAGATGCCGTGGCCGGTGGGCAGCACGAGGCGATGGGTGAGCAGCGGCGCCATCACAACCAGTGCAGGGGGTAGGGCATCGCCTTGGGCACCCACCGGCTGAAGGCCCAGGCGAGGGCCACCAGCAGCAGCGAGCCCACGAGCACCGGCATCAACAGGAACGACCAGGACACCTC
>JBJTHL010000125.1:0-7223 GCA_046094445.1 Vulcanococcus sp. | reverse complement strand
CACGGGGGCCCGGGCCGGGCCGCCGCCGAGCAGGACCATCAGGCCGAACTGCAGGAAGCCGAGCGACGGGCCTACGTGGCCTGCACCCGGGCGCGGCATCTGCTGGTGCTGGGCTGGCCCGGGCCCCAGTGGGGGTTGAGGTGCAGATCCAGGCGGGGGCGATCGCGGTCCGCAGGGCGCCAACGCCTCCCCAGCCGTCCTCGGCCCGCCCGCGGCGGGGCCGGGCCCTTCCACAGATAGGGGCAGATCACCACCGGATATTCCAGACCCTTGCTGCGGTGCACCGTCACCACGGCGATGGCGGATTCGGCGGCATCGCTCCGGCAGCGGTGCTCCTCGGGCAGCTCCCGCTCCTCCTCCAGGCGCAGGTGCCGCAGCCAATCGGCGGCGGCCGCCGCCGTGAGCCCCTGGCGGTGCATCTGCTCCTGCACCAGCTCCGCGGCCTGCTGCAGATCCGCCAGGGCGCGGCCGCGCAGGGCGAGGCGGGCCAGGGCCTCGCCCCCCAACAGTTCCCCCACCAGGGCCGTGAGCCCCTGCTGCGGCAGCCGCTCCACCAGGCGCCCCAGGCTTTGCGCCAGCCCATCCCAGGTTTCGGGTGCGGCGCCGGCGATCCGTTCGGCACGCCAGCCCAGCAGCGTGGAGGCCGCCAGCAGCCGCAGTCGCCCCGGATCGCCGGGGGCCGCCAGGGCATCGAGCAGCCGCTGCAGCGCCAGGGCCCCCTCCGTGGCAAACACATCCCCCTGGCTCACCAGTCGGCTGGGCAGGCCGCGCCGCTCCAGGGCCACCCGCAGGGCCTCGGCCTCGCGGTGCCGGTTCACCAGCAGGCAGAGATCACCCGGCTCCAGCCCGCGCTGGCCATCGCCCTGGTGCAGGGCCAGGCCGCGCTCCAGCAACCCCTGGCAGAAGGCCGCCACCTGGGCCTCCAGCTGCAGCGGCTCCAGCGGCAGCAGCTGCAGGGGGTGTTCGTGCGGCTCCAGCTCCAGCGCCTCGCCACGGGCGCGGCAGAGCACCGGCGGCACCGGAAGCTGCGAGCGCACCAGCCCGGGCTGCATCAGCGCGTTCAGCCCGGCGATCAGGCCCTCGCTGGAGCGGCGGTTCTCCACCAGGCCATAGCGGGCCTCCGCCTGCTCCGCCGCCAACCGGTAGGTGGCCAGCTCGCCGCCACGGAAGCGATAGATCGCCTGCTTCGGGTCGCCCACCATCACCAGCAAATGGCGCGCGGGTTCTGCGGCGAACGCCCCCCGCAGGATGCGCCACTGGATCGGATCGGTGTCCTGAAACTCATCGATCAGGGCGGCGCGGTAGCGATCGGCCACCGCCTGCAACAGCGGCGTGGAACCCTGATCGCCGGGGTCCAGCTGCTCCAGCAGCTGGCCGTAGCCCATCTCGCCACTGCGCTGCCGCCGCCGTGCCAGTTCGCTTCGCCCCCAATGGGCGAACTGCAGCAGCAGCAGTTCGGCGGGCCCATCCACCAGATCGGCGATCGCCTGCAGCAGCTCCGCCTGGGGCAGGCGGGCATCGTCGCGGTGCGCGGCGCTCTCCAGCTTCTGCACGGGGCCTGGGTGGAAGTACTCCTGCAGCTCCTTCACCGCCAGCACCGCCTGGTAGGCGGGCGCTTCCGCCAGGCCAGCCAGCCAGCCGTTCACGGCGTTGAGCTTGTCGGGTTTGGCCTTGAGGCGGTAGGGGCGGTAGGGGTTGCTGTGCTCCTTGGCCGCGGCGGCGCTGGCCGCCAGGTTCTGCTCCAGCGCTTCGGCATCGCGCTGCCAGAGCTCCTGGAAGCGCTGCCAGCTGGCCTGCCACAGCCGCTCCAGCTGGGGTGCCAGCGGTTGCTCCAGGCTCAGGGGCGGCGGCAGCGGATCGAGCTCCAGGGCCGGGTCGCCATCGAGGGCCTGCAGCACGCCGGCCAGACGCGCGGGGTCGATGCCCCGGCCCAGCAGTCCGGCCAGGTGCCCGGCGGGCAGGGGCAGCACCTGCTGCTGCCAGTAGTCGTGCACGATCTGGCCGCGGCGCTCGGCGGCGCGGGTTTCCAGTGCCACCGCCGGGCCCAGCCCCGCCTCGAGCGCCTGCCGCTGCAACGTGCGCCGGCAGAACCCGTGGATGGTGGTGATGTCGGCCCGATCCAGCTGCTCCAGGGCCAGCAGCAGCTGCCCGCGCCGCTGGGCCGGCGGCGCCGGGCCCTGGGCCGCCAGCCACTCGGCCAGGGGTTGATCCAGTGCGCTGGGGCTGGCGGCGGGCGATCCCGTGGCCGCAGCGCCTGTGGCGGCCTCCAGCAGATCGAGGGCCTGCTGCAGGCGGCGGGCGATGCGGTCGCGCAGTTCGGCGGCCGCGGCATCGGTGAAGGTCACCACCAGCAGCTGGTCGATCGCCAGCGGCTGTGGCCCCTCGCTCACCAGGCGCAGCACCAGATGGGCGAGGGCGAAGGTTTTGCCCGTGCCGGCGCTGGCCTCCAGCAGGCGGATGCCCGGGCTCAGGGGCATGGCATTGGGCTCGAAGGGCGGCAGGCTCATGGTTTCTGCTCCTGCCGGTGGTCCAGCAGGGGGCCATGCAACGCCAGCGCCAGGGCTTCCAGCTCCGGCGTGAACAGCGCCGCCAGGGGTTGATCACTGCCGAAACACAGCGCCTGCACGGCATCGTTCCGCTCACCGGCGCCCTGGAAGCCCCCCTCCCAGGCGTCGCGGGCCTTGCTCCAGCCCCGTCCTTCGCCCGGTTTGGCCCATTCGGCGGCGGCATAGGCCCAGCCGGTTTCCGGCGGCAGCGGCCAGCAGGCCTGGCGATGGTGCTGGCGCCACTGCTGCAGCTGCTCGAGCCATGCGCCGGCCTGGCTGGGTGTGGGGGCCGTGAGCCGCTCCAGCACGCGGAAGCGCTGCTGATCGCGCCCCACCAGCACGGCGCCGCTGGGGGCCAGGCCGGCTGCCGCCGCCAGCAGCAGCTCCAGCCACAGCCGCAGGCGCTGGCGGCAGCGGGGTTTGCCGGTATGGCACAGCACCAGCTGCTGTCGCCGCCACGGCAGCACCGCCTCCAGCCCCTGCCAGGCCGCCGGCTGCTGCCGCGCTGGCCCCAGCAGCTCCAGGCATGCCTGCAGCGAGTGCCAGCGCTCCTCCAGCTGTGCCACCTCCAGCGCCCCGGCGGCCTGGGGTGGCAACTGGCCGCGCCCGCGCTCCAGCCAGGCCCAGTCGGGATCGAGCTCGGCCGGCGGCAGCCCATCGCCATCGAGCTGGGCCCGCAGCAGCGCAGCCCGGCGGCGTTCATCGAGTTGCAGATCCTCCAGATCGCTCACCGGCTGATCCCGTTCCCCCGGCCGCAGCCCCAGCTGCTCCAGCCAGCGGGCCTGGGGGGCTTCGATCCAGGCCCGCAGATCAGCCCAGGCGTGCTCGGGCACCGCAGGGGTGGCCGCTGGAGTGGGGCTCGGCCCCTCGCCCTGCCGCCAGGCCAGGCCCTGCACCGCCGCTTCCGGTGCCTGCTCCAGCTGGCGGCGGGCCTGCAGTAGTCGCCGGTCGCAGCTGGCGGCCGGCCAGGCCGGCTGCGGCAGGAAATTGCTGCGCTCCAGGGGGCTGGCGGCGTGTTCGCGCAGGGGCAGGTTGCCGGGCAGCTCCTGCTTCAGCAGATCGAGCCACTGGCGCACCGGGGTGGCGGCCTCCAGGGCGTCGCCCGTGCGTTCATCGCGGTTGCTCCAGCTAATCAGCAGGTGCTGGCGCGCCGAGAGCAGGCTTTCCAGCAGTACGTAGCGGTCCTGATCGCTGCTGCTGGGATCCCCCAGCTGGCGCTGTTGCTCCAGCAGGTGAAAGCCGGGTCGCTGGCGCTGGCGGGGGAAGAGGCCGGCATCGAGCCCCATCAGCACCACCACCCGGTGGGGAATGGCCCGCATCGGCTCCAGGGCGCTGATGGTGAGGGCGCCGGAGCGGTGGCCGAAGCGGCCGCTGCCTTCACTCAGCCGCTCGGCCAGCACCTCCGCCACCACCGGCGCCTCCAGCTCCAACGGGCTGCCTCCGGCCACGGCGTTCCAGTCGGCCAGCACCGCCAGGAGTGCCTGCAGCTCCCAGCTGCGGTCGCCACCGTCGCCGAACAGTGCGGCCAGCTGCTCCCGCAGGCCCACCACCCAGTCTGCCACCGAGCGGCTCTGGCCCAGCCAGCGCAGGCTCTGCAGCAGCTGGCGCAGCAGGGTGAGCCAGCGCTGCTGCTGCTCCAGGCTGACGCCCTGGGGCAGTGGGGCGGTGTCCTGGGGAGCCAGACCCGGTTCGGCGGGCAGCACCAGGCCCAGCACCAAACGATCCACGGCCCAGCTCAGGCTGTGGGTGGCATCGCCGCCGCGGTCGCGGCCATCGAGGCCCCAGCGGAAGCCGGCCCGTTGCAGCAGGGCCGTGAGCTCTCCGGCCTCCGCGGCCTCGATGCCCTGGTGCTCCAGCACCGCCGGGCAGCTGAGCACCGCCTCCAGGGCCGAGGCCGTGAGCCGTTCACCCCCCAGCCGCAGCAGTGCCAGCAGCCCCTGGGCGATGCCGGCCTCGCTCTGCTGGCTGCGATCGGTGAGCCGCCAGGGCAGCGCCACGCCGGTGGCACCGCGATCGCCGAACACCGCCCCCACCAGGGGAGCCAACGCCTCCACCTGGGGGGTCATCACCAGGATGTCGCGCGGTTCGAGGCTGTCGTCCTCCGCCAGCAGCTGCAGCAGGCGGTCGCGCACGATCTGCAGCTGGCGCAGGCGGCCCGGGCAGGCGTGGAACTCCAGCGAGCGATCGTCCGGCTGCCGCTGCAGCGGCATGGCCTGGGGGGGGGCACCGCTGGCGAGGCGCTCCTGCAGTTGCTCCAGCAGGCTGGCGGGACGGGGGGGCGGACTGCCGTTCGGGCCACCGGCGGCGGCGATGCTGGCCGGCAGCAGGAAGGCGTCGCCCTCGCGCCATTCCCCCAGCTGCGTCTCGCCGCTGCCCTCCAGCAGCTGCTGAAATTCAGCCCCCAGCCGGCCGAAGCGGGCCTCGAGCCCCGGCACGCTCAGCAGCCACTCCGGGCCGAGGGGGGCATTGGCGCAGTCGGCGGAGGGGGCGCTGGCGGAGCAGATGGCGGTGGCGCTGGCCTCGCGCCGTTGCCAGAGGTCGCGGCAGGGGGTGAGCAGGTAGAGCTCCACCTCCAGGCAGCCGGAGAGGGCCTGCAGCAGTTCCACCTGCACCGGCGCCAGGCTGCTGAGCCCGAACAGGCGTAGCGGTTGGCCATCCACCAGGCCGGCGGCGCGCGGGCCGGCCGGCCGCTGCAGCAGCCCGGCGATCGCCCGCCGGGCCCGCAGCCCGAAGGGTTGCTGCGGCAACTGGGCCGCCAGCCGGCGCAGCAGCAGGGGCTGCCAGCGCAGGGAGGGCGCCAGCGGGCGGCCGCTGGCGTCGGTGTCGTGCTCCGCCAACCAGGCCTCCAGCAGCTGGGGGCGGTAGAGGCTGTAGTCGTCGAGGGCATCGGCAATGGCGCGGCCCAGCTGCCACAGGGGGGCATCCAGCCGCTGCGGTCCTGCGCTGCGCCGTTCCAGCCACTGCTGCAGCGGGGCTGCGCAGGGCTCGCTGAGCAGGGCCGGCAGCTGTTCCAGCACCGGCCACACCAGGTTCTGGGCCCGCCAGGGATCCGCCGGCAGCGGATCGCCATGGTCCGGGGCCTCAGCCGCCAGCAGCTGATCCACCAGCTGGCGCAACCGGCTGGCGGGGAAGGGGAAGCGCAGGTTGGCGGCGATGCCGCCGCCGGGCTGGTCCGGGTCGCCGAGGTGCAGCGCCAGCTGTTCCCCCAGCCAGCGGCTGGTGGGCCAGGTGTTCACCACCACCTGAATCTGCTGGAAGGGATCGGCGGGCTGCAGGCGCAGATTGGCGGCCAGCACCTGGGCGAGCAGGTCGGCACGGTTGCTGCGGTAAAGCGTGAGCACCGCTCAGCGCCCGGCCACCACCCTGGGGCTGCTCAGGGGGCTGCGCAGGCCCGGCAGGGGCCGCGGGCTGTCCGCCCGCAGGCCGGGCACCGCCACCACCTCGCGGGTTTCCGGGCAGTAGGCGCTCAGCTCGCCGCCATAGCAGGCGCCGGTGTCCACCATCACGATGTGGGGCAGCCGGCGCACGTGGGGGCCTGGGGTGTGGCCGATCACCACCTCCCCGAAGCGGCCGTCGTAGTGCTGCCAGAAGCCCATCCGCACGCGCAGATCGGGCTGCCAGCTCACCGGATCGAAGCCGGCATGGGTGGCCACCCAGCCATCACCCCAGTAGGCCAGGGGCAGGTGTTCGAGGCGCTCCAGCCAGCGGCGGCAGTTGGTTTCACCGAGATGGCGGAAGGTGTCGCAGCCGGCCAGCGGCCGCTGGCTCTGCCAGGAGCCCGCCCGCAGGCCCTGGATCAGATCCTGCTCGTGGTTGCCCCGCAGCCACACGGCCCGGCCCTGCTCCACCAAACCCCAGATGCGGGTCATGGTGGCCTCGATCGCCGGCCCGCGGTTGATCACATCCCCGCAGAAGATCAGCCGATCCGCCTGCGGCAGTCGCGGCAGAAGCTCCTCAAGGGACTCGGCGCATCCATGCACATCGCCGATCACCCAGTGACGGGGGCGGCTGCTGTCGGGCGTCATCGGAGGCGCTCAGTGCCCACAGTCTGGCTCTCCGGAGGTCTGTTTGTCAGCCACCCAGACCGTGAACGCGGATCGCGCTGTCTCCAATCCCCTGTCCAGCACTGATAGGTTGCGCCGAACCGAAACCCGCCTGATGGCCCAGCAGCCCGTTGATCCCCGCACGCTGTCGGTGGTCCAGCGGGTGGAGATCCTGGTGCGGGCCCTGGACGGTGCCAAGCGCACGAACGAAGCGCTGGCGACATGCGCCAACGGGGACCAGATGGTGGAGGTGCTGCTGGATGCCTCGGCCAAGCTCGGACTGGGGCTCAGCCGCGCTGAACTGGTGCGCACCCCGCCGATCCGCGACTGGCTGTGGTGGAAGAACAAGGAGGCGCTGCTCACCATCGGCGACGCCAAGCCCCGTTACCAACAGGACGGTGAGCAGGGCCGCGAGCCCGACGGCGACGAGCCGCCGCGGCGCAAGTTTCTCGGGCTGTTCTGACGCAGGCTGTCTCGGCCGGCTGCCGCTCAGGCGGCGCTGGCCAGGGCGTCGGGGATGGTGGCGCTGGGGGCCTCGAAGCTGCCCTTGGCCACGAACTCCAGCCGCAGCTTCATGAACTCGATGAACTTGGGGTCGGTGGAGACCACCGCCGCCGCCGGCTGGGGAACCGTG
>JBJTHL010000124.1:0-2541 GCA_046094445.1 Vulcanococcus sp. | reverse complement strand
CTGTGACCCTCCAGGCCGGTGCCGGCGCGGAACCGGTACTGGAACAGTCGGGTGAGCAGGGGCTCCTCGGTGGCCCGGGCCGCCAGGCAGTTGCGGAGGTCGCCCGGCGGCTGCACCCCCAGCTCGCGGCGCAGCCCGCCGGAGCTGGGCAACTGCAGGCCGGCGAGCAGGGTGGAGAGGCCGGTGCCACCGCCGATGGCCACAATCGCCGGCCCGCGGTTCAGCCGGCTTTTGGCCACCAGCGCATCCACCAGCTGGGTGCCCTTCTCCGGTGCCAGCGCCTGTTGGATCGTCCCGAAGCTGCGGCTCTGCCCGAGCCAGACCAGCCCGCCACCGATCAGCAGCACCAGGGGGCCGGTGATCTCGCGCGGCAGCACGCGGGTGAGGTTCTGGAGCAGCCAGCGGATCGATTGCAGCAGCCAGTAGATCGGCTGCAGATCGGCCCACACCGCCGCCCCCAGCAGCGCCAGCAGCAGGCCGATGCCGGAGGTGAGCATCCAGCGCTTCACCACCAGCCCCGGCTGCAGCCAGCGGGCTGCCCGCCGCGAGCGCGACATCAGCGTCTGGCGTTGCTGATCGGCCTGATCCCGCCAGAGTGTGCGTCGCCGCAGGCGCCGGCTGCCTCGTTGGCCCTGAGCGCGCATCACAAGATGGAAGTGTCTGAACTCTACGGAGAAACGGCCAAGATGACCCTGCACGGGTGACGGCTGGAGTGTTGAGCAGCGCGATGGCCAGCAACCAGGCCGACGGCCGCGCCGGTTTGGGCGCCGTGCCGGTGGCCGAAATGGCGAACCTCAGCGTGCGCTGGGGCTCCCGCAGCGTGCTCGAGGGGGTGGACCTTCGCCTGGAGCCCGGCGAACGCCTGGCGGTGGTGGGCCCCTCCGGCGCGGGCAAATCCACGATCCTGCGGCTGCTCGCCGGCCTGCAGTTGCCCAGCTCCGGCGAGCTGCGGTTGCACGGTGTGCCGCAGGCCTACCTGCGCCTCGATCAGCGCCATCCCCCCGATGTGCGCCTGGTGTTTCAGAACCCGGCCTTGCTGGCCTCGCTCACCGTGCGCCAGAACGTGGGCTTCCTGCTGGATCGCTTCAGCCGCCTCAGCGAGCGCCAGATCCGCGAGCGGGTGGCCCTGGCCCTGGATGCGGTGGGTCTGGCCGGCACGGAAGACCTCTACCCCGGCGAGCTCAGCGGTGGCATGCAGAAGCGCGTGAGCTTTGCCCGCGCCGTGATCGACGACCCCAGCCAGCCCCCCGGCCAGCAACCGCTGCTGCTGTTCGATGAACCCACCGCCGGCCTCGATCCGGTGGCCTGCACCCGCATCGAAGACCTGATCATGCACACCAGCGATCTCACCCGCGCCGCTTCGGTGGTGGTGAGCCATGTGATGAGCACCATCCTGCGCAGCTCCGATCGCGTGGTGCTGCTCTACGACGGGCGTTTCCGCTGGCAGGGCAGCACCGAGGCCTTCCAGAGCAGCGACAACCCCTATGTGCTCCAGTTCCGGACCGCTAGCCTCGATGGACCCATGCAACCGGCGGAGCTCTGACCCCCATGCGCCGCAGTGTGCGAGAGGCGATCGTGGGGTTCACCCTGCTGGCGGCCCTGGCCGGAGGGGGAGCGTTCTGGCTGTGGCTGCAGGGGGTGAGCGCCGGTAGCCGCCACTGGCGGTTTTCGGTGAGCTTTGCTGATGCCGCCGGGCTCGGGGAGCGCTCGGCCGTCACCTACCGCGGCGTACAGGTGGGCAACGTGCGCGACCTGCGCACCAGCTCCGATGCCGTGGTGGCCGAGCTGGAGATCACCGATCCCAGCCTGCGCTTGCCGATGCCGCTGCTGGCCCAGGTGGAGGCGTCGTCGCTGCTGGGGGGGGATTCCGTGGTGGCGCTGCTGGCCCCGCCGCGGCGGCTGCCACCCGGCACCCCGGGCCCACGCGATCCCGGTTGCAACCGGGCTGCCACCGTGTGCCCCGGCATGCAGCTCAGCGGCGTCAGTGCCGCCAGCCTCACCAGCGTGACGGCCACCATGCAGAAGCTGCTGGATGAGGCGGAGCGGCTCAAGTTGGTGGCGTCGGTGGTGAACACCAGCCGCAGCTTCGACGCCACCGCCAAGGAGGCCGATCGCTTTCTGGTGGAGGGTCAGCAGCTGATCCGTGATCTGCAGGTGGCCGTTGAGCAGGCCCGCCCCACCCTCGACAACCTCAACGCCTCCACCGCCCACATCCGCAACCTCACCCGCGCCCTCGACAACCCCAAGGTGGTGAGCGACCTGCAGGGCACGGTGGCCAATGCCGAGCGGCTCACCGCCCGCTGGGACCAGGTAGGGGGCGACGTGAACAAGCTCACCGCGGATCCCCGGTTCATGGACGGCGTCCGCAGCGTGGCGGTGGGTCTGGGCAAGTTCTTCGATGAGCTCTACCCCGCCCAGACCGGCGCCGCCCGCGACAAGGCCGCTACACCCCGTTGATCGCCTCCAGGGCGATGGCGGCGATGGCCTGATCGCTGGCCTTGGGCAGCTGCACGTAGTTGCCGCCGGCGGCATCGGCCAGGT
>JBJTHL010000123.1:0-14089 GCA_046094445.1 Vulcanococcus sp. | reverse complement strand
CAAGGAAGGCAACCTGGCTCGCCTGGCCGAGATGGGCATCACCGACCCCGACCGCGTCTACGAGGCTGAGGAACTGGCCTGCGGTGAGAATGTGGTTTTCGCCGCCACCGGCATCACCGACGGCCTGCTGTTCGACGGGGTAATGTTCGAGAAGGACTGCACCCGCACCAGCTCGCTGGTGATCAGCACCCTCGACAACACCGCCCGCTTCACCACCACCGTGCACATCAAGGACGGCGCCCAGAGCATCGCTCTGCGCTGATCACCGATGCCGGGCTGAGGACTGGCACCCTGCGGTGCCGGACCCAGCCCTTGCCGATCCCCCCTTCGTCGTTCAGAGCGCATCAGGTCATCTTTCATGCACATCGCCGTCGTCGGCCTGAGTCATCGCACGGCTCCGGTTGAGATCCGCGAGCGGCTGAGCATCGCCGAGCAGCGCATGGAGGATTCCCTCCAGCGGCTGCGTGCCGACGAGCAGGTGCTGGAGGCTTCGATTCTCAGCACCTGCAACCGTCTGGAGATCTACACGCTGCTGCGCCACCCGGAGCAGGGTGTCACGGCAGTGGGCAGTTTTCTCAGTGAGCATTCGGGTTTGGAGCTGGATCAGCTCACCCCGCATCTGTTCACCTACCACCACGACGAAGCCGTGGCCCATCTGATGCGGGTCGCCGCGGGCCTGGATTCGTTGGTGCTGGGGGAAGGCCAGATCCTCTCCCAGGTGAAGAAGATGTTCCGGCTCGGCCAGGAGCATCGTTCGATTGGGCCGATCCTCAACCGATTGCTCAACCAGGCGGTGAGCACCGGCAAACGGGTGCGCAGCGAAACCAACCTGGGCACCGGGGCGGTCTCCATCAGCTCGGCCGCCGTGGAGCTGGCCCAGTTGAAGGTCGGCCAGGCCCAGGGCGTGGATGATCTGGTTCCTCTCGACCAGGAGCAGATCGCCGTGGTGGGCGCCGGCCGCATGGCCCGCCTGCTGCTGCAGCACCTTCAGGCCAAGGGTGCCCGCGGTGTGGTGCTGCTCAACCGCACGGTGGGGCGCGCAGAACAGATGGCGGCCGATTTTCCTGCCTTGCCGGTGCAGTGCCGTCCCCTGAGCGATCTCGACCACTGCCTCAGCACCTGTTCGCTGGTGTTCACCAGCACGGCCGCTGAAGAACCGATCATCACCGCCGAGCGGTTGCAGCCCCTCAACCGGCGCTCCTCGCTGATGCTGATCGACATCGGCGTACCCCGCAATATCGCCGCTGATGTGGGCGCTGTGGCGGGAGTGGGCTCTTACGACGTGGACGATCTACAGGAGGTGGTGGCCCGCAACCAGGAGGCTCGCCGCGAAATCGCCGCCGAGGCTGAGGGCCTGCTGCAGGAGGAGGGTCGTCAGTTTCTCGAGTGGTGGGATGGACTGGAGGCGGTCCCTGTGGTGAACCGGCTGCGCACGCAGCTGGAGGAGATCCGCGAGCAGGAGCTGCAGAAGGCTCTGAGCCGTATGGGGCCGGATCTCTCCGCGCGGGAGCGCAAGGTGGTGGAGGCCCTCAGCAAGGGCATCATCAACAAGATCCTGCATACGCCGGTCACCAATCTGCGGGCCCCTCAACCCCGCCAGCAACGCCATATCGCCATGAAGGTGGTTCAGGATCTGTTTGAGCTGCAGGACGGCCAGGGCTGAGCTCTGGTCGTGCGGAGGTGTGCTGCAGCACGGGCCGCTGCAACGCCGTTTTCCACTTCCCTCCGATTTGCACCAATCCGCTGCCAAGCACGGCGTTGGCGCCATGGGATCGCTTAGTGTCATCGCGCATCAGGGCCAACAGGGAGAAGGGCATGAAGCGCGTTCTGGCCATCATTCTTGGCGGCGGTGCCGGCACCCGCCTCTATCCGCTCACCAAGATGCGGGCGAAGCCCGCCGTGCCGCTGGCTGGTAAGTACCGGCTGATCGATATTCCCATCAGCAACTGCATCAATTCCGGCATCAACAAGATGTACGTGTTGACGCAGTTCAATAGTGCATCGCTTAACCGTCACCTTACCCAGAGCTACAACCTCTCGGCTGGGTTCGGCCAGGGCTTTGTGGAGGTGCTCGCTGCCCAGCAGACGCCGGAAAGCCCCAGCTGGTTTGAAGGCACGGCGGACGCCGTGCGCAAGTACCAGTGGCTCTTCCAGGAGTGGGATGTGGACCACTACCTGATCCTTTCGGGTGATCAGCTGTATCGCATGGATTACAGCCTGTTCGTGGATCACCACATCAACACCGGTGCCGACATCAGCATCGGTGCTCTGCCGGTGGATGCGGCGCAGGCGGAGGGTTTCGGCCTGATGCACACCAACGAACACGGTCGTATCCAGGAATTCCGCGAGAAGCCGAAGGGCGAAGAGCTCAAGGCGATGTGGGTTGACACCTCGCGCATGGGCCTGAGCGCCGACGAAGCCCTCAAGCGCCCCTACCTGGCGTCGATGGGCATCTACGTGTTCAGCCGAGACACACTCTTTGACCTGCTGGCTAAGAATCCGGGAGCGACAGATTTCGGCAAGGAGATCATTCCTGAGTCGCTGAACCGGGGTGACAACCTTCAGAGCTATCTGTTCGACGACTACTGGGAAGACATCGGCACGATCGGTGCCTTCTACGAGGCCAACATGGCCCTCACCGATCAGCCCAACCCAGCCTTTTCATTTTACGACGAGAAGTTCCCGATCTACACGCGTCCGCGCTATCTCCCCCCCAGCAAGATGCTGGACGCCCAGGTCACCCAATCGATCATCGGCGAAGGCTCAATGCTCAAGGCCTGCAGCATTCATCACTGCGTGCTTGGGGTTCGCTCCCGCGTTGAGGACGATGTGGTCCTTCAGGACACCCTGGTGATGGGCAACGACTTCTTCGAATCCTGCGAGGAGCGTGCCGTGTTGCGTGAGCGTGGCGGTACTCCGGTGGGCGTGGGCCGTGGCACCACCGTGAAGCGTGCGATCCTCGATAAGAACGCGCGCATCGGCCGCGACGTCACGATCGTGAACAAGGACCACGTGGACGAAGCGGATCGCTCTGAGCTCGGTTTCTATATCCGCAACGGCATTGTCGTTGTGGTGAAGAACGCCACCATCGGCGATGGCACCGTGATCTGATCACCCGGTGATCTGATCACCCGCTGAGCCGAGCAGGCCGGCGCGACGTCTCACCTGCTCGGCTTGAGGAGCCTTGGCTGTCGCCAGCAGGGTCCCGCCAAGGTTCACAGATCACCACCGGCCGTTTCCGGACACGCTGAGCCTCGCCACACTGAGCGTGAACGCAGCGAATCCAAACCATGGACCCCGCCACGGATAAGGCGCACTTCGGCCTGATCGGCCTCGGTGTGATGGGCGAGAACCTGGTGCTCAACGCAGAGCGCAATGGGTTCTCGAGCGTCGTCTACAACCGCACCTACGCCAAAACCGAGGAGTTTCTGGCGGGTCGTGGTGCTGGCAAGCAGATCATCGGTGCCACCTCGCTTGAGGACTTCGTCGCCAAGCTGCAGCGTCCGCGCCGGATCCTGATGATGATCAAGGCCGGCGATCCGATCGACGCCATGATCCGTCAGATCTCACCCTTATTGGAGGAGGGGGATCTGCTCATCGACGGCGGCAATTCGCTCTATACGGACACCGAACGCCGGGTTGCGGAGCTCGAGAGCCAGAGCTTTGGCTACATCGGCATGGGGGTGTCGGGAGGTGCCAAGGGGGCCCTGGAGGGCCCGAGCATGATGCCGGGTGGTACCCGTGCCGCCTACGACGCCATCGAAAGCCTGGTGCGCAAGATGGCCGCCCAGGTCGACGACGGCCCCTGCGTGACCTACATCGGCCCGGGCGGCGCCGGTCATTTCGTGAAGACCGTGCACAACGGCATTGAGTACGGGATCGAGCAGATCCGGGCGGAGGCGTACGACCTGATGAAGCGCGGTGCCGGTCTCAACGGCGATGCCATGGCCGACGTTCTTGGCCAGTGGAACGGCACCGAAGAGCTGTCGTCGTTCCTGGTGGAGATCACCGAAATCTGCCTGCGCACCAAGGACCCTGCCACCGGCAGCGATCTGGTGGAGCTGATCGTGGATGCCGCCGGCCAGAAAGGTACCGGCCTGTGGACGGTGGTGAGTGCCCTGGAGATGGGCATCCCGGTGCCCACCATCTATGCGGCTCTGAATGCCCGCGTACTCAGCTCGATGCGCAACGAGCGCACGGCCGCTGAAGCGGTGATCCAGGGCCCTGCCACGGCTCCATCTCTGGATCTGGGCAGCCCCGCTGATGCCATGGCCCCGCTGATGGATGCCTGCGTGCTGGCCTGCATCGCCAGCTACGCCCAGGGCATGGCTCTGATGCAGGAAGCCTCGAAGCTGCACAGCTACAACCTCGACATGTCGGCCATCGGCCAGATCTGGAAGGGGGGCTGCATCATCCGCGCCCGCTTGCTGCAGCGCATCCAGAACGCCTTCACCGCGAATGCCGCATTGGCCAACCTCTTGGTGGATCCCTGGTTCGCCGAGCAGGTGAATCGCCGCCTGCCGGGTCTGCGCCGTGTGGTGGCCGATGCGGCCCTGGCGGGGATCCCGATTCCCTGCTTGAGCAGCTCGCTCGATTACATCGACAGCTACCGCAGTTCCCGCCTACCCCAGAACCTGGTGCAGGCCATGCGGGATTGCTTCGGCGCCCACACCTATGAGCGGCTGGATCAACCGGGCCACTTCCACACCGAGTGGATGTGAGGGGCCGGCCATGTCTGCGCCCCACCCCACCACCTATCAGCTGGACGTGGCGCCCGATGCCCCCCAGCTGGCCCGCCGCTGCGCCGAGCGCATCGCGGCCTCGATCGATCTGGCGCTCAATCAGCGCGATCGCGCCCAGATTGCGCTCTCCGGTGGCAGCACCCCCGCCGCCGCCTACCGCCTGCTCAACCGCGAGCATCTCCCCTGGAACCGGGTGGATGTGGTGCTGGGGGATGAGCGCTGGGTGGATGCCAGCGATCCTGCCAGCAATGCGCGGATGCTGGCCGAAACGCTGTTGGCCGAAGAAGGACCCGGTGCTACGGCCTGCTTCCACCCGGTGCCCACCGGGCTACTCACCCCGGAAGCCTCGGGGGAGGCCTTCGAGCGCACCGTGCGTCAGCTCTGCCCCGGCGACCCGCCGGTGTTCGATGTGATGCTGCTGGGGCTGGGCGATGACGGCCACACGGCGTCGTTGTTCCCCGGCACGCCGGCTGCCGCCGTGCGTGATCGGGCCGTCACCATCGGCGCCGGCAAGGGTCTGGAGCGGATCACGCTCACGGCACCGGTGCTCAGTGCTGCCCGCCAGGTGATCGTGCTGGTGAGCGGAGCTGGGAAACGTCAGGCCCTGCAACGGCTGCTCGATCCAGGGGAGTCGGCGGAACGCACGCCAGCACGGCTGGTGCAACCGCGTTCGCCGGTGCTGGTGCTCGCCGATGCCGCCGCCGCCGAGGGGCTCGCTGCGCCAGGCTGAGGCGCACCACCCGCCCTGCCCCTTGCCATGGTTGCGCCGTTGCTGGCCCCGTTGTTGATCGTTGCCGCTGACGGCTTCGCCGGCTGGCAACCGCTCAACGACACGATCATGGGCGGCCGCAGCCAGGGCGACTGCCGGGCCGGATCCTCCGGGTTGCTGATGGAGGCCTTTGTGGAACCGGAGGGGGGCGGTTTCGTGAGCTGCCGGTCGCCGGTGTATACCCCTCCGCTCGATCTCTCAGCCTATGGCGCCCTGGAGCTCACCCTGGATGGCGACGGGCGTCGTTACAAGCTGGCGATCGCCTGTCGCGATGGTGTGGCCGGGCTTACGGAGCTGATTCCCGGTGGTCTGCGCTGGGTGGCTGAGTTCTCCACCCAGAGCAGCGGCACCTCGGTGGTCACGATCCCCTTCAATCGCCTCACCCCCAGCGTGCGTGCCACACCGGTGGGGCTGCCGCTGCGCTTTGACCCGGCCGGCATCACCCGGCTACAGGTGCTGCATTCCAAATTCGGCGACATCGGCGGGCGCAACCCCGGCTTTCGCGGCGGAGAGCTGCGGCTGCTGATCCGATCGATCCGCGCCGTGCCCTGATCCATGGCATTCCCAGATCCACTGGCGTTGGACGACGCCGATCCGAGCTGGCAGCCGTTCCTCACCGAGCTGGCCAGGGCGGCTGATCTCTGCTTGAAACCCTGGCGCCATGGGTTGCGCTTCAGCGGTTTGGCCCCGTCTGTGATCGGCGATTGCAGCGATTGCTGCCTGCTGATCGAAGCCCGCGATGGCGACGGCCAACGCTGCCCGCAGCGCGACCTGGAACTGGAGATCTACCGCAGCGGCAATGATCTCAACCTGATGCTGACGCGCTGCAGCGATGAGCTGGCCCCGATGCTCTGGCATGGGCAGCACGCCGTTTGGATGCGAGCAGCCGATGGCGAGCGCTGTGAGCGCCCCGCCGAGGGCGCCCCGCTGGAAGCCTTCTGCCGGCGGGTGCGCGCCCTGGTGGCCGGCGAGGCAGCGGCGTGAACCGCTCGCTCAGACCTCCGGCTGATCGGTGACAGCCCCCTTGCTGCTGCTGCTTACCAGGCGTGCGTATTTGCCGAGCACGCCGGTTTTGTAGCGGGGCTCCGGCTTCACCCAGGCGGCGCGGCGGCTGGCGATCTCGGCAGCATCCACGTTGAGCTGAATCAGCAGCTGGTTGGCATCCACGGTGATGCTGTCGCCCTCCTGCACCAGAGCGATCGTGCCGCCGACGGCGGCTTCCGGAGCCACGTGGCCCACCACCAGGCCGAAGGAGCCGCCGGAGAAGCGTCCGTCGGTGATCAGCGCCACGGAATCCAGCAGGCCCTGGCCCACGATCGCGGCCGTGGGGCTCAGCATCTCGCGCATGCCGGGCCCCCCCACCGGTCCCTCGCTGCGCACCACCACCACATCACCGGGGTTGATCTGCTTGTCGAGGATGGCGGCCAGGCAGGTTTCCTCACTTTCAAACACCCGGGCCGGGCCGGTGATCACGGGATTCTTCACGCCGCTGATCTTGGCCACGGCGCCCTCTTCGGCCAGGTTCCCCTTGAGGATCGCCAGATGGCCCTTGGCATAGAGCGGATTGCTGAGGGGGCGGATCACGTCCTGCCCGGCGGCCGGCTCGGCCGGCACATCGGCGAGCACCTCACGCAGGGTCTTGCCTTCGATCGTTCTGCAATCGCCGTGCAGCAGACCGGCGTCGAGCAGCAGCTTCATCACCTGGGGAATGCCACCGGCCTGGTGGAGGTCCACCGTCACATAGCGACCGCTGGGCTTGAGGTCGCAGATCACCGGCACCCGCTGCCGGATCGTCTCGAAGTCGTCGATGCTCAGCTCCACGCCGGCGGTGCGCGCCACGGCCAGCAGGTGCAGCACCGAGTTGGTGGAGCCACCCACGGCCATGATCACGCTGATGGCGTTCTCGAAGGCCTCGCGGGTCATCAGATCGCGGGGCAGGATGTTGGCCTGGATCGCATCGGCCAGCACCTCGGCGCTGCGGGCGGCGCTGTCGGCTTTCTCAGGATCCTCCGCCGCCATGGTGGAGCTGTAGGGGAGGCTCAGGCCCAGCACCTCGAAGGCGGCACTCATGGTGTTGGCGGTGAACATGCCACCGCAGCTGCCGGCACCGGGGCAGGCGTTCTTCTCGATCGCCGTGAGCTCCTGTTCGTCGATGCGACCGCCGCTGAACTGACCCACCGCCTCGAAGGCGCTCACCACCGTGAGATCACAGGCGCCGAGTTTGCCCGGCTTGATCGTGCCGCCATACACGAAGATCGACGGGATGTTCATGCGGGCCATGGCCAGCATGGCGCCAGGCATGTTCTTATCGCAGCCACCGATGGCCAGCAGCGCGTCCATGCTCTGGCCGTTCACGGCGGTTTCGATGGAATCGGCGATCACCTCACGGCTCACCAGGGAGTACTTCATCCCCTCGGTGCCCATGGAGATGCCGTCGCTCACCGTGATGGTGCCGAACATCTGGGGCATGGCCCCGGCGGCGTGGGCGGCTTCCTCCGCGCGACGGGCCAGATCGTTCAGGCCCAGGTTGCAGGGCGTGATCGTGCTGTAGCCGTTGGCGATGCCGATGATCGGCTTGTTGAAATCGCTGTCGCCAAAGCCCACCGCCCGCAGCATGGCGCGGTTGGGGGAGCGCTGGATCCCCTGGGTGATCGCGGCGGAGCGAAGCATGACGCGGGTGGTTGTCGGTTCAGGCAACCTACCGAGACGCCCTCAGCCCTGGCCCTGGGGGTTGAGGCTCTCCAGCTGGCGGCGCACGTCGTCAATGGCCTGGTTGAGCTGATGCACCTTGTCCTGCAGCTCGCGTTCCCGGCGGGGCGAGGCGCTCTCCGTCGGTTCAAAGGCCTCGGTGTCGTCGGCGGAGAGGCGGCTGAGGTTGAGGTTGCGCTCCTGGCTGCGGCGTTGCTGGCGCCGTTCGGTTTCGCTCAGCAGCCACCAGGCCAGTCCGGCCGCACCGATCACGGCACCGGCCAGCAGAGTTCCCAGGCTGGATCCACTGTCTCGGTTGGCCATGCCGTGCAGGTGGGGTGTTGAACGGTGCGATCAGCCTACGAAGCTGGGCTGGAGCTGGCCATAGAGGCGGGCAGCGGCATCACCCAACCCAGGGAGGATCCGCTGCTGGCTGTCGAGCTCGGCATCGATGCAGCCGGTGTAAAGCGTGAGGTCGCCATAGCGCTCACCGAGGCGCTTAAGCCCGGGACTGGCGGCCAGGGCGCTGATCACCCGCACCCGTACGCCGCTCACGCCCTTGGCCTCCAGGCGCTCGAGCACCTGCAGCAGGGTGCCTGCGCTGGCCACCATCGGCTCGAACACCAGCACGCCGGCGTTGGCGGGGATCGCGTCGGGCAGGCGATCGAGATAGCAGCGGTCTTCGCCGCTGGCCTGATCGCGCTCAAAACCGATATGCGCCACCGCGGCGCTGGGCAGCACCGACCGGGCCCCCTCCCACAGGCCCAGCCCCGCCCGCAGCACCGGGATGGCCAGCAGGGGCACGCTGCCGTCCACCACCGTGCCTTCGGTGCTGGCCAGGGGCGTGGTCACGCTGACGCGCTGGTAGGGGATCCAGTCGCGCAGGGCCTCATAGGTGAGCCCGCGTCCCAGTTCCGCCATGGCGGTGCTGAACAGGGCGGGAGGGGTCTCGCGATCGCGCAGCAGCGTCAGCCAGTGGCCGATCAGCGGATGGGGGGGCACCACGACACGCAGGGCTTTGCTCATGGGTCGCGCCGCGGCGCTCGGCTGCCATAACTTGAACGGCCCAAGCTAGTGGTGCGGTGCTGAACAGGGTGGTGAGGGGAACCTGGAGGGTCGCGATCCAGGCTGCGGTGGCACTGGTTCTGCTCGTGAGTGTGAGCCTGGCGGCGGTGGCCCCGGCTCAGGCGATCACGGCACCGGAGCTCCGCAGCCAGCGCAGTGCCCAGGATCTGCAGCCCGACATGCACGGCCGCAACCTGCAGCAGCAGGAGTTCCTCAAGGCCGACCTGAGCAGCTTCAACCTCAGCGACAGCGACCTGCGGGGCGCTGTGTTCAACACCGCCAACCTGCAGCAGGCTGATCTCAGCGGTGCTGATCTGGAGGATGCGGTGGCCTTCGCCACCCGCTTCGACAACGCCGATCTCTCCGGCGCCGTGCTGCGCAACGCCATGCTGATGAACAGCAAGTTCGCCGGTGCGGTGATCGAGGGTGCCGATTTCACCGATGCCGTGCTGGATCTTCCGCAGCAGAAGGCCCTCTGCGCCAGGGCCAGCGGCACCAATCCCCGCACCGGCGCCGACACCCGCGAGAGCCTGGCCTGCCGCTGAACCCTGCCCATCGCCGCGGGCCCCCCTAGATTGCGGGTCCGGTTCCAGGGGTGAGCAGCCCCTGGTCGCAAGGGGGAAAGACCGGTGCAAATCCGGCACTGTCCCGCAGCTGTGAAGGGTCTGGGCGCTGCGGCGGCTGGATCCCAGTCAGAACGCCCGCCGGTTTGTTCCTCCATCCCTGGCGCGGACCAGTTCATCGGATGCTTCATCGTTTCAGGCGGCCCACGGCTGCCGTGGCAGCGCTCGCCTGCCTGGCCCTGCCGTTGGCGGCAACTCCGGCCTCTGCTCACCATCTGATGGAGCTGTTCCATCAGAGCGAGCCCACCCCCCTGGCGGGTCTGCTCAGCGGCGTGGGTCACCCGCTACTCGGCCCCGACCACCTGCTGTTCCTGCTGGCCCTGGGGCTGGTGGGCCTGCGCCAATCAGGCCGCTGGCTGATCGGGCTGCTGGCCACCGGTCTGGCCGCCAGCGGCCTGGGGCTGCTGCTGCCCGGGCTTCCCGGCGCCGAAACCCTGGTGGCCCTCTCGCTCGTGCTGGTGGGCCTGGTGCTGCTCGACCGGGCCCCCCGCTGGACGCTGCTGCCCGCGTTCGCACTGCATGGCTATGTGCTGAGCGCCTCGGTGCTCGGCTGGGAAACCACCCCCGTGGCCAGCTATCTCTTGGGCCTGCTGATCAGCCAGGGCGCCCTGCTGCTGCTGGCCCTTCAGGCGGTGCGTGCGGCTGCGGCCCGTTGGTCGCTCGGGCAGCTGCGCCTGGCGGCGGGCCTGCTGATGGGCGTCGGCGGCGCCTTTGCCTGGACCACCCTGGTGCCCTGAGATGGCCACCCAGATTTCACGGCGCCTGCCCGTCACTGTGGTGACGGGCTTTCTGGGCGCTGGCAAGTCGACCCTGCTGCGCCGCCTGCTCCTGGAGAGCGGCCTGCGGCTGGCGGTACTGGTGAATGAGTTCGGTGAGGTGGGGATCGATGGGGATCTGATCCGCAGCTGTGGGTTCTGCCCGGAGGAGGAGCTCGAGGGCCGTGTGGTGGAACTGGCCAACGGCTGCCTCTGCTGCACCGTGCAGGACGAATTCCTGCCCACGATGCAGACCCTGCTGCAGCGGGCGGATCAACTCGATGGCATCGTGGTGGAAACCAGTGGCCTGGCTCTGCCGCTGCCACTGGTGCAGGCTTTTGGCTGGCCTGAGATCCGCACCCGCACCCGCGTGAGCGGCGTGGTGACCGTGGTGGATGGCGAAGCCCTGGCGGCCGGCAGCGTGGTGGCGGACCCCGCCGCCCTGGAGGCACAGCGCCAGGCGGATCCCAGCCTGGACCACCTCAGCGCCATCGAGGAGCTGTTCGAGGATCAGTTGCAGGCCGCGGATCTGGTGCTGCTCAGCCGGGCCGATCGGCTCAGCGATGGCCAGATTCAGGCTCTGCAGAGCGAGCTGCAACCCCAGCTGCGCCATGGGGTTTCAGTGCTTCCCATGCAGCGGGGGGCGGTACCGGCGGCACTGCTGTTCGGCCTCGAACGCCCTGAAGCGGGTCACGACGAGCACGATCAAGGCCATGATCACGACCACGACCACGGCCACGACGACCCTCACGATCACCACCACGACCACACCCATGTGGCGATGCAATCGGCGGTGGTTCAGCTCCAGGGTGTGATCGAGCGATCTCGGCTGGAGTCTCTGCTGTTGCAGCAGATCACCGCCCAGGGGTTGTTGCGCCTCAAGGGGCGGGCCTGGCTGGCTGGCAAACGCCACCCGCTGCAGATTCAGGCGGTGGGTCCGCGGCTCGAATGCTGGTTTGATCCGGCTGCCCCCGCAAACCAGCGGCGTGAGCAGCCCGGCCTCGAGCTGGTGGCCCTCGGCCTGGCCGTCGATGCCAACAGCCTGCGTGCAGCCCTGGAGAGCGCCCTGCAGCTGCCTGTTGCCGGGGCCTGAGCCGGTTAATCCAGGGGCAGGTTGCCCTTCGCGCAAACGCCATCCCAGCAGAGAGCCTGCTCACGGCTCCACACCGGCAGCACGGCCCGCAGCGGTCCCCGGCCGCTGCGCAGGCTCACACTCCCGCGCCCGTCGCTACGGAACTCCAGCCGCTGGTTGCCCACCTGCAACCACCAATGCTCCCCCAGCTGCAGCACCGTCATCGTGCAGGGCTGCCAGGCGCCCGCCCCCAGCCGGCACTCCAGCGCAATGCGCTGCAGCACCTGGGGGCTGCCGGCTTGGGGCGGTGGGAGGTCGCTGGGCACAGCCCTGGCGCGGTGGCCACCTCCACCGTGACCAGCCGCAGGGGCTCCGTCAGCCGGCCTGCCAAGATTTAACAATCCTCGTGCTGCTCCGGTGCCGCTCTACTCCGCCCGCGTGCTGGTTTCCCTGAGGCCCTCGGTGCTCGACCCCGCCGGAGAGGCCACCCGTGCTGCCGCGGCGCGGCTTGGGGTGGAGGGCGTGAGCCGGCTGCGCATCGGCAAGGCGGTGGAAGTGGAGCTGGAGGCCACGGATGCCGCCGCGGCTCGGCAGCAGCTGGAGCTGCTGAGCGATCGCCTGCTGGCCAATCCGGTGATCGAGAACTGGACCCTGGAACTCCAGGACGACGCCAACGCGGGGGTCTGAGCCATGACCCTGGGTGTGGTGGTGTTTCCCGGCTCGAACTGCGACCGGGATGTGAAGTGGGCTGCAGAGGGGTGCCTGGGGATCCCCACCCGCTTTCTCTGGCATGAGGAGCGCGACCTCTCCGGCCTGGATGCCGTGGTGATTCCCGGTGGGTTCAGCTACGGCGATTACCTGCGCTGCGGGGCGATCGCCCGCTTTGCGCCGGTGCTGCAGGAAGTGGCGGCCTTCGCCGAGCGCGGCGGCCGGGTGCTGGGGATCTGCAACGGCTTCCAGGTGCTCACGGAGCTGGGTCTGCTGCCCGGCGCGCTCACCCGCAACCAGAGGCTGCACTTCCTGTGCGAACCGGCGGAGCTGCAGGTGCAGCCGGGTGGCTGCAGCTGGCTGCAGGGCTACAGCGCTGGGGAGCGGATCACCTTCCCGATCGCCCACGGTGAGGGCCGGTATCAGGCCGAGCCCGAGCAGCTGCGCGCCCTTGAGGACAACGGCCAGGTGGTGCTGCGCTACACCCGCAACCCCAACGGTTCCGTGGGTGATGTGGCGGGCCTGACCAATGCCAGCGGCACGGTGCTGGGGCTGATGCCGCACCCGGAGCGGGCGTGTGATCTTGCCACCGGTGGCAGCGATGGCCGACGGCTGCTGGCCAGTCTTTTGGGCTGACCGCGGGGTCGTGCCGCCGGCCTCCATGAAAAAGGGCCCCCGCAGGGGCCCGGTACCTCGGCAGTGGCTGGGTATCAGTTGACAGCCGCGAAGAACTCTTTGCTCTTCACAGGGTCGGGGTTCATGGTCTTATCGCCCGGGGTCCAGTTGGCGGGGCAGACTTCGTCAGGATTGTTGCGGATGTGCTGGAAGGCCTGCAGCAGGCGCAGGGTTTCCTCAACACTGCGACCCACAGGCAGGTTGTTGATGGTGCTCTGCATGATCACACCATCGGGGTCGATGATGAACAGGCCACGCGGGGCTACACCAGCTTCCTCATCGAGCACCTCATAGGCGCGGGCGATGTCCTTCTTCAGGTCAGCCACGAGGGGATAGGCGATGTCGCCGAGTCCACCATTCTTGCGGTCGGTCTGCACCCAGGCGAGGTGAGAGAACTGGCTGTCAACAGACACGCCCAGCACTTCAGTGTTGCGGCTGGAAAACTCGCTGTAACGGTCCGAGAAGGCGGTGATCTCGGTGGGGCAAACGAAGGTGAAATCGAGGGGGTAGAAGAACAGCACCACGTACTTGCCGCGGTAGCTGGAGAGGGTCACCTCCTTGAATTCTTGATCCACCACAGCGGTGGCTGTGAAGTCGGGAGCCTGCAGACCGACGAGCCGGGACATGACAGTTCGGAGGTTGGGGATGAACGGATGTGCGGGAATCGGCGACCGGTCAGACCTCCAAGGCGAAGACGGACCGACTTCCAGTTATCACCTTTACAACTTATCACGGATTCAAGGCCAACTGGCGCGCCCATAGGCTGGGGGGACCCAAAGCCCTGATGGCATGAGCTGGGATCCGGCCCTGCTTCGCAAATACACCACCACCTCGCACCTCAAGCTGCTCAGCCAGGTGCGCAGCGAGCTGCGTGAGCAGCCGATCCAACGCCCGTTGGTCACCAGTCGCAGCAAGGCCGCTGCAGGCTTCAGCTCCCGCCGTGGGGCTGGGCGTTCTGCCGGCGAGAGCCGCAGCGAGAGCCGCAGCACCCC
>JBJTHL010000122.1:0-8525 GCA_046094445.1 Vulcanococcus sp. | reverse complement strand
GCTGGCCGGCACCGACACCGCCGCCGTGCCGGGCATCTCCGCCGCCGGCGCCACCCCCGCCTCCCGCCGGCTCACCGCCGCCGCCGATGCCGAGCTGCTGCTGCTGGGGCCCGGCCAATCCCGCCCCCACGCGCTGCCGCCACTGCCCGCCGGCGTGAGCCCGGCACTGATCGCACGGGTGGTGGTGGAGCAGCTGGGGCTCGAGCCGCTGGTGGTGGATCTGGGGGCCCCGGTGGCCCCGGCGGTGCCGCACCTGCGGCTGCCCGGCAGCATGGGGGCCGCCCCGGCCCGCTGCCTCAGCAGTGGCGCCGCCCTGGCACCGGAGCGGGTGGCGGGCCTGCTGGCCTGGGGGCAGCGCTGGGGGCAGCGGCTGGCCCGCGCCGGGGCGCCTGTGCTGCTGGCGGAATGCGTGCCCGGTGGCACCAGCACCGCCCAGGCCTTGCTGCAGGGCCTCGGGGTGGAGGCCACCGGCCTGGTGAGCGGCAGCCTGCGCGAACCGGCCCATGCCCTCAAGGCCGCACTCACCCAGCGGGGCCTGGCCGCCGCCGGCCTGCTGCAGCCGCCGGATGCCGAGGCCGCGCCGGCCGCCGCCCTGGCCGTGGCGGCCGCCGTGGCGGATCCGATGCAGGTGCTGGCGGCGGGCCTGCTGCAGGCGGCAGCGCTGGCAGAGCTGCCCGTGCTCCTGGCCGGCGGCAGCCAGATGGCGGCGGTGCTGGCCCTGGCCCTGGCGCTCACACCCGGGCCCCAGCGCCCGCGGTTGCTGGCCCGGGCGGCCGTGGTGACCACCGCCTGGGTGGCCGGCGAACCCGGCAGCAACCTCACGGCGCTGCTCCAGCACATCGGCCAGCGTTGGGGAGGCGAGCCCCTGGCCTTTGCCAGCGGCCTGCGCTTCAGCGGCTGCCAACGCCCCGAACTGCTGGCCTACGAGCAGGGCTACGTGAAGGAGGGGGTGGGTGCCGGCGGCCTGGCCCTGCTGTGGGAGCTGAGCGGCCGCCACCCCGCCGATCTGGCCATCGCCTGCGATCGCGCCTGCTCCCAGCTGCACCAGCCGTTGCATCACCCGCATCAGGCCTAGGTTCGGCCCATGGCCTCCTCCCCGCGTTTCAGCCGCCGCCGCTCGCTGCAACTGGCTGCCCTGGGCGCTGCCGCCGGCCTGGGGGGCTGCTGGCGCAGGGATCAGCCGCAAGGTCTGCTGCTCAGCGTTCGCGGCCAGATGCCGCCGGCCTGGCTCAAGGAGGTGCCGGCCCCCTGGAACGCCCAACCGCTGGAGAGCCCGGCCGCCGTTCTGGCCGCCGCAGAACCGGGCCCGGCGTCTCCGGCAGCGTCCGCAGCGCGGCTGCTGGCCGTGGGCGATGGCTGGGCCCAGCGCCTCGAGCCCGCCCGCCTGCAACCGTTCAACGCCCCGGCACTTCTGCAGCGGCTGGCGCCGATCGCAGCAGCCCCCAGCCGCTTGTTTGCACCCGCAGGGGCGCCGGCACGGGCCTTCCCGTGGGCCTTCGGCTGCTGGTTGCTGCTGCTGCGCAGCCGCGACGACCTGCAGCAGCGGCACGCCGAGGGCTGGCAGCTGCTGCTGGATCCCAGCCTCAGGGGGCGCCTGGTGCTCCCCTCCAGCCCGCGGCTGGTGCTCGAGCTGGCCTGCCGATTGCTGGGGATCGCCGCCACGGCAGCGGCCCTGGGCGACCCCCGCCTGCCCGGCCAGCTGCAGCGCCTGCTGGCCCAGGCCGTGGCCCTCGATGAACGCGATGGCGCCAACCTGCTGCTGGCCGGCGATGCCGAGGCCGCCGTGCTGCCCAGCCACCAGGTGATTCCGCTGCTGCTCAGCGACCCGCGCCTCAGCGCCGTGCTGCCCGCCAGCGGCAGCCCCCTCTGGTGGCAGGTGCTGCTGCATACCGCCAGCGAGGCGCCCGGGCCAGACCTGCCCCTGGCCTGGTTGGAGCAGGGGCTGGAGCTGCCGCTGCTGGATCGTCTGCTGGCCGGCGGCTGGGTGCCACCCCTGCCGGCCGAGGTTCTGGCCCCGGCCCTGGCCCGTTGGCCGCAACGGCTGCGCCCGCTGCTGCTGCCCCCCGCCCCCGTGCTGGCCCGTTGCACCAGCCTGGCCCCCTGGAGCGGCGCGGAACAGCAGCGCTGGCAGCAGCTGTGGACCAGCGCCGCCCACAGCCGCAGCGTTGGTCCACGCCGATGACGCAGCCTCAGGCGCCCCCGCAGCTCACCCCCACAGGCGGCGGCGGGGGGTGGCGGCCAGGCGGCGGTGGGTGTCGGCCAGCAAGGTTGGAATCGGCAGCTGGTGGGGGCAGCGGGGTAGGCAGGCACCGCAGCTCTGACAGGCGCTGGCGTTGAGCTGTTCCCACCAGTGGCCGGCGCGGCCGATCAGGTTGTAGCGCTCCTCAGCGAAGGCCTGCATGCCGTGACCCACGGCCAGGTTGCGCAGGCGCAGCAGCTCGGGGATCGGCACCGCGCTGGGGCAGGGCAGGCAGGCGCGGCACTGGCCGCAACGATCCGCCCCCAGCCGTTGGTGGCCGGCGCTGCTGAGGCGCGCGAGGGCCGCGTGGTGGTCGGGCCCTAGCCAGGATGTGCAAGTGCCGCCGCTGATGGCGGCGGCCCAGGCCAGGTCGCTGGGCTGGGAGGCCCCCAGGCTCAGGGTGGAGATCCCCTGATCCAGCAGGAAGCGATAGGCCAGCTCCAGGGGGTGAAACGGGGCGCAGTCGGCCAGCAGGTCCGCCGAGGGGGCGTAGAGGCGGCCGCCCTTATCGGCCGGGGAGATGGCCAGCACACCGATGCCATCCGCCAGGGCGGCACGGGCCAGGGGCAGGCGGGTCTGATCGAACAGATGCAGGTGCAGGCTGCTGAAGCGGAAGCGCCCCGTGGCCAGGGCCTGCTCGATCAGGGCGGTGTCGCCATGGCTGGAGAAACCCACCTGCCCCACCAGCCCCTCGCCGAGGGCCCAGGCCAGCAGCTCGCGGCCGGGGCCGGCGGTGGCCCAGGCCAGGTGTTCGGGGCGGTTCAGCCCGTGGACGGCCAGGTTGTCGAGGCGGGACACCCCCAGACGCGCAAGGATCCCCCGCAACTGCGCCTGGCCTTCAGCGAGCTCCAGGCCGGGCAGCAGCTTGCTGGTGAGCACCAGCGCGGCAGCGGCAGCGGGGTGCTCGGCCGCCAGCTGGCGTAGGGCCTGGCCCAGGAAACGTTCGGCGGGGCCGTAGGCGGGGGCGGTTTCCAGATGATTGATGCCGGCCGCCCGCGCCGCCTGCAGCACCGCAGCCATCTGCTGCGGGCTCTCGAGCGCCCGCATCGTGCCCAGGCAGAACGGCGACACCGGCCGCCCTCCGCCGAACGGGCGCAGCAGGGCCGCGGATCCCCCGGCGGCGGCCGGCAGCTCAGCCAGTGGTGGCCTCCGGGTCGATGTCGGGATCGGTTTCGGGATGCGTTTGCGAATCGGTTTGCGGATCGTCGGCCCTGTCGCTTGGGGGTTCGCTGTCCTCGGTTGGAGCGGTTTCAGCGTCCGCTTCGGTTTCAGCGTCCGCTTCGGCTTCGGCTTCGGGATGGGCGCGGCGGATCTGGCGCACCAGTTCGGCGGGGCTCACGGCATCGAGGAAGCGACGGAAGTCGGCGGCGTCCTCGGCATCGGCCTCGGCATCCACCGGGATCGAGGCATCGGCCACCACTTCCTCCAGCATCCAGATGCCGCTGCCGGTGCGCAGGGCCAGGGCAATGGCGTCGCTGGGGCGGGCATCCACATCGTGGCTGCCGCCTTCGGCGTCGCTCAGCTTGAGCACGGCGCGGAAGGTGTTGTCTTCGATCGTGTGGATGATCACCCGCTCCAGCGTGAGCCGGCCCACCGCCAGCAGCTGGGCCATCAGGTCGTGACTGAGGGGCCGCGGCGGCTGCGCCTCGTTCAGGCCTGCCAGGATGTTCTGAGCTTGGGCCTGATCGATCCAGATCGGCACCTGACGCCGGCCGGACGGATCCCGCAGCAGCACGATCGGGCTGCGGCTGGCTGCATCGAGGGCAATGCCGGCGACGCGCATCTCCACCATGGCTGCACCGCAAGCCCCTTTGCCCGATTATGGCCAGGGTTGGGGGGTGCACCGCATGTTCACCGGGCTGGTGCAGGCCGTGGGGCAGCTGCAACGCTGCAGCGGTGGGGTGGCGATCGCCGTGGGCGCGGGCGCCGGCCTCGATCCGGCGGCGTTGGCCCTGGGCGACAGCGTGGCGGTGGATGGGGTGTGTCTCACCGTGACCGCCCGTGATGCCGGCGGCTTCCGCGCCGATGTGAGCGAGGAAACCCTGGCTCGCACCACCCTGGCGGCCAAGGCGCAGCTGCGGGGCTGGGTCAACCTGGAGCCGGCCCTGCGGCTGGCGGATCGCCTGGGTGGGCACCTGGTGAGCGGCCATGTGGACGGCCAGGGCACGGTGCTGGCGATCGAGCGGCAGAGCGCCTCCTGGCGCCTGGAGCTGGCCTGGGATGCGCCGGCCTTTGGGCGCTACATCTGCGAGAAGGCCAGCGTGGCCGTGGATGGCATCAGCCTCACCGTGGCGGGCTGCAGCAGCGATGGCGCCCGCTTCTGGATCGCCGTGATCCCCCACACCTGGGCCAGCACCAGCCTGCAGCAGCTGCGCCCCGGTGCTGCGGTGAATCTGGAAGCCGATCTGCTGGCCAAGTACACCGAGCGGCTGCTGCAGGCGCGGCTGGGACCTGCGGCGGCGGGCGAGGCGGCCGCCGGCCCCCCGATCAACGCCGCCTGGCTGGCGGAGCACGGCTGGGGCTGACAGCCACGGGGGCTCTGCCTAGGGTCCGGCTGTGGGATCGCTGGAACCTTCGCCATGGCTGATGAGCGCTCGGATCTCGCCCTGGGTTCGCTGCGGGCGTTCACCCTGGCCGAAGGCATCCTGCTGCTGGTGCTGGGCGTTCTGGCCCTGCTGTTCCCGGTGATCGCCTCCGCCTGGGTCACGATGGTGGTGGCCCTGGCCTTCCTGGTGGGCGGCATCGTGGGCTGGGTAAACAATCTCAACCGCTCGCGGCGGCTCAGCCGCTGGCATTGCTTCTGGCGGTTGGTGGTGAGCAGCCTGTTCGTGCTCACCGGCGCCTGGATCATTCAGCAGTGCGGCAGCGGCCGCTGCCTGGTGCAGGTGGCGGCCCTGGCCTTCGCCATCGGCATCGTGTTTCTGCTGGAGGGGGTGGTCACAGCGATCGTGTCGCTCTCGCACCGGCAGATGGCCGGTTGGGGCTGGGGCCTGGCCAACGGCATCGTGACCTTCATCCTCGGCCTGCTGATCCTCTCGATGCCGGGGCTCGGGCAGCTCACAGTGCTCGGGATCCTGGTGGGGATCTCCTTCCTGTTCAGCGGCATTGATCTGCTGGTGTTCAGCGCCGCCTTCCACGGGCCCGAGGGCGAGGGCTGAACCGGGCCATGGAGGCCCCGCTCAGGCCGTGAGGCGTCAGCGGCTGAGCGGTCAGTCGTCGCTCAGTTCCACGGCCTCGCCGCCGTCCACCGGCAGCAGCCAGATGGCGCCCGTTTCGCGGTGGATCTCGATGCGGATTTCCTGGCCGGGTTCGAGGCCCATCCGGCGGGTGTAGGCCTGACCGATCAGCAGGTTGCCGTTGCCGTGCACACGGGTGCGGAAATCGGCCTGACGGCCCTTGCTGCCGCTGCCCGTGCCGCCGCCGCCACCTGTGCTGCCGCTGGGCAGGCTGTAGCCCTTGGCTTCCACCAGGGCGCGATAGAAGCTCTTCTTGAGCAGGCGGCCACTGGGTCCCACATAGCCGCAGGCCCGGGCGATCTGATCTTCAGGGCGATTGCTCAGGGAGCGGGCCTTGTCGAGCAGGGCCTTGCCTTCCAGCATCGGCACTGGCGTGCTCACCTTCTCTTCAACGAACACCGGAATTGCGAAGCTGACGTTGAGGCGATTGTGCCGTTCGCCCGCAAGCTTCGGCAAGGGCAATGGCGACCGGACGCCGTTGACGAGCGTGTTTCTTCAGATCAGATAAAGGATGGCGTAGAGCACCACCCAGATGCCATCCACGAAGTGCCAATACAGCTCGGTGGCTTCCAGCGGGAACAGGTTGTCGGCGTTGACGCGGCCACCGGGCCGGCTCTGCCACCACACGATCAGGATCATCAGGCCGCCAAGGGTCACGTGCAGGCCGTGGAAGCCGGTGATCGCGTAGAAGGTGCTGGCGAACAGGTTGTCGGTGAGGCCAAAGGGCAGGGAGAAGTACTCCTTCATCTGCCCGGCCAGGAAGGTGAAGCCGAGGGCAGCGGTCACCAGCAGCCAGCTGCGGCAGCCGGGGTTGTCGGCGCGCTTGAGGGCGGCACCGGCCCGGTGGAAGGTGAAGCTGCTGGCCAGCAGCAGGGCCGTGTTGATCGTGGGCAACAGCAGCTCCAGCTCGTAGATCGCCCCGGCTGGCAGGGGATTCACGGCCCGGAAGGTGAGGTAGGCGGCGAAGAAGCCGGCGAAGGTCATGCCGTCGGCCACCAGGAAGGTGGCCAGTCCGAACAGACGGTGATCACTGTGGTGCTCACCGTTGTGGGCATCGTGGCTGGCGTCGGCAGCGGGGCCGGAGTCCTGGGTGGAGCGCTCGCTGGAACTGAGGCTGGTCATGGCAGGCGGTTGAGGGTCGGCGGTCAGGGACGGTTCTCGGGACCACCGAGGGACCAGAGGTCGCGGCCAGAGGCGGCCGCCAGGCTGAGTTCACCGGGCTCGCTGCCGTAGCCATAGGGCTCGCGCACCAGCGGGGCCTCGCCGATCCAGTTCTCCACCGGCGGCGGGGAGCTGGTGAGCCATTCGGGTGTGAGGGCCCGCCAGGGGTTGTCGCCGGCGGGCAAACCACGGAAGGCGCTGTGCACCACGTTGAACAGGAACGGCAGGGTGCTGAGGGCCATCAGCAGGGCACCGACGCTGCTGAGCTGGTTGATCAGCTGGAACTGGGGGTCGTACTCCGCCACCCGGCGCGGCATGCCGTTGAGGCCCAGCCAGTGCTGCGGGCCGAAGCAGAGGTTGAAACCCACAAACGTGAGCAGCAGGTGCAGCTGGCCGAGGGGCTCGCTGAGCATGCGGCCGGTGACCTTGGGATACCAGTGGTACACGGAGGCGAAGATCACGAACACCGTGCCGCCGTAGACGATGTAGTGGAAGTGGGCGACCACGAAGTAGGTGTCGTGCACATGGATGTCGAATGGCACCTGGGCCAGGGCAACGCCGGTGATGCCCCCGAGCACGAAATTCACGATGAAGGCGCAGGAGAACAGCATGGCGCTGTTGAGGGCGATGCGCCCGCCCCAGAGGGTGGCCAGCCAGTTGAAGAACTTGATGCCGGTGGGAACGGCGATGAAGGCGGTGGCGATCGTGAAGAACAGGCGCATCCACGGCGGCGTGCCGCTGGTGAACATGTGGTGAGCCCACACGATCAAGCCCAGAAACACGATGCCCAGAATCGAGTACACCATCGTGGTGTAGCCGAACAGCGGCTTGCGGGCATGCACCGGCAGGATCTCGCTCACCAGGCCGAACGCCGGCAGCACCATGATGTACACCGCCGGGTGGGAATAGAACCAGAAGAGGTGTTGATACACCACGGCGTTGCCGCCGAGGGCTGGGTTGAAAAAGCCGGTGTGGGCGATGATGTCGAAGCTCAGCAGCACCAGGGTGCCCGCCAGCACCGGCGTGGAGAGCACCACCAGGATGCTGGTGCCGAGCATGGCCCAGCAATACATCGGCAGTTGCATCAGCTTCAGACCTGGCCGGCGCAGCTTGAGGATGGTGGCGATGAAGTTGATGCCACCGAAGATCGAGCTGCCCCCCAGCAGCAGCACGCTGAGGATCCAGATGATCTGGCCGGTGGCCGGGGTGGTGATGCTCAGCGGTGGATAGGCCGTCCAACCGGACTGGGCGGCGCCGGCGATGAAGTAGCTGCTGATCAGCAGCAGGCCTGCCGGTGGGATCAGCCAGAAGGCCACGGCATTGAGGCGCGGGAAGGCCATATCGCGCGCGCCCACATAAAAGGGGATCAGGTAATTACCAAATCCTCCATTCACAACCGGCACGATCCAGAGGAAGATCATCACCGTGCCATGCAGAGTGAGGACCTCGTTGTAGGTTTCGCGCGGCAGAAAATCGCTGATCGGGGTGAGGAGCTCGGTGCGGATCGCGCCGGCGAGTGCACCGCCGATCAGGTAAAACAGAAAGCCGCACACCAGATATTGCAGACCGATCACCTTGTGGTCGGTGCTGAAACTCAGATAACGCAGCCATCCCTGGGGCTGCAGGGAGGGGCCCGGTGCGTGGGCCGTTTCGGGGGCGAGGCTGAGGGTCATGAGGTCAGCGCAGTGGGGGCAGGAGGGGCTGGTGCGGGGCTGTTCTTGGCCACCCAGTCGGCGAATGTCTCCTGTTCTTCGACGATCACCGTGGAACGCATGCCGCCGTGGTACGGCCCGCAGAGCTCGGCGCAGACGATCGGGAAGCGTCCGGTGCGGGTGGGGGTGAAGCTCAGCAGCACCAGGGTGCCCGCCAGCACCGGCGTGGAGAGCACC
>JBJTHL010000121.1:0-4770 GCA_046094445.1 Vulcanococcus sp. | reverse complement strand
ACCGCTGAGCTACAAGGGCATGTGGAAGGTGGGCCGGGTTGGATTTGAACCAACGTAGGCAGAGCCAGCGGATTTACAGTCCGCCCCCATTAACCACTCGGGCACCGACCCGAACCACACCCCAAGAACTTACCAGCCGGTGGTTCCGCCCCGGCTGCCTTTGGGCTGGAACGCCCTGCCCGGCGGGCTTCGGGGCGCCCCTGCCTACGATTGGCGGAGTGGTTTCCGGTGCGCCGGCGCCTGGCATGCGCGTGCTGTTGCTCAACGGACCGAACCTCAACCTGCTGGGGCTGCGGGAGCCCGGCTTGTACGGCGCTCAAACCCTGGATGCCATCGAGGCGGATCTCGCCCGCCAGGCCGCCGGCCTTGGCGTGAGCCTCGCCTGCTTCCAGAGCAACCATGAGGGGGCCCTGGTGGACCGGATTCATGCGGCCCGGGGCGAGGTGGACGGGATCCTGATCAATGCCGGCGCCTACACCCACACCTCGATCGCCCTGCGCGATGCGCTGCTGGGGGTGGCCATTCCCTATGTGGAGTTGCATCTGAGCAACGTGCACGCCCGTGAGCCGTTCCGCCACCACTCCCATCTGGCGGAAAAGGCTGTGGGTGTGATCTGTGGCTTCGGCCCCGGTAGCTACGGCCTGGCCCTGCAGGGGCTGGTGCAGCGGTTGCGGGCCGAGGCCTCTGGAGCAGGGGCATGAGCGGGGCGGCTGCCGTTGCGCCCGTCAATCCCACGGCTCGGGTGAAGTGGCTGGCGGGTGTCAGCAGCAGCAGCTGGCTGGAGGCGGCGATCGCCCGGCCGGATCTGGTGTTGATCGATCACGCCCATTGCGAGCGCAAGGCCGCCGGTGTGGCCCTGCAGTTGATGTTCCGCTACCCCTCCGATGAACAGCTGGGGGCGGAGCTCAGTGCCCTGGCCCGCGAGGAGCTGGAGCATTTCGAGCAGGTGCTGGCGTTGCTGCAGCGCCGCGGTATCCGCCTGCGGCCGCTGCCGGCCCCCGCCTATGGCGCCACGCTCACGGCGGCGGTGCGTCGGGGTGAACCTGAGCGGATGCTGGATTCCTGTCTGGTGGCGGGGTTGATCGAGGCCCGCAGCCATGAGCGCATGGCGCTGCTGGCGGCCCACAGCCCGGATGCGGAGCTGCGGGGGCTGTATGGCGAGCTGCTGGCCAGCGAGGCCCGCCACTTCGGCCTCTATTGGCTGCTGGCCGAAGGCCGCTACGGCAGGTCCGCCACGGTGGCCCGGCTGGAGCAGCTGGCGGCGCTGGAGCTCCAGGCTCTGGGTGGCGCCCTGCCCGATGCGGAGGGGGTGCGCATGCACTCCCCTGGGGTGGAGCCCCGCTGAGCTCTGTTCAATCCAGCAGCGGGTAGCGCTCGGCGATCCCATCACCGGTGAACTGGGCCACCCAGCCTTCGGGGTTGTCGAAGAAGCGGATGGCGGTGAACTGCGGGGTGCTGCCCATGTCGAACCAGTGGCGGGTGCCAGCGGGCACCCGCAGGAAGTCGTCGGCTTCACAGCGCACCTGCAGCACCTCATCGCCGATGTGCAGGCAGAACAGGCCGCGGCCCTCCACAAAGAAACGCACCTCGTCTTCGCTGTGGGTGTGTTCTGCCAGAAACTTCTGGCGCAGGGCCGCGCGATCGGGATGATCCGGCGTCAGCCGGATCGCATCCACGGTGGGATAGGTGCCGCTGGCCTGCACGCGGGCGATCTCGGGGGCGTAGGCCGCCAGGATCTGCTCAGGGGCAGCGCTGGCGGGCAGTTCGGCCCGTGCGGGCCAGCGCTCGAAGCCGATGCCCCGCGCCGCCAGTTCGCTGGCGATCAGGGCCGGATCGTTGCTGGCCGGGGTGGGCAGGGGGCGGCCGCCGCTGCGGGCCTGGAAGATCTGCAGGTGGCTCATCGCTGGGCCGCGCCGGAGCGTTCAGCCTAGAAAGGGGGCTGTCGGGCTAGGCCGAACCGCACCGTGTGAGCAGCGCCGATCTTCTGCGGGCCCTGGCGCCACCGGCCGGTGCCCCCGCCACCGCTGGGCTCACCCTGGTGGGTGTGGGCCCGGGCGACCCTGAGCTGCTCACGGTGGCGGCCGTGCGGGCCATCGCCGCCGCCGCCACCGTGGCCTATCCCGTGGCGCGGCCGGAGGCCGAGGGCATGGCCGCCGCCATCGCCGCCCCGTGGCTGGCCGCCCAACAGCGGCGGCTGCCGCTGCTGTTCCCGATGGTGGCCGAGGCGGAGCCCCGCCTGGCCGCCTGGCGCGCCGCCGCCGATGCCCTGGCGGCGGAGGTGGCGGCCGGCCGGGCCGTGGTGCTGCTGTGTGAGGGCGATGCCTCGCTCTATGCCAGCTGCTCCTATGCCCTGCTGGCCCTGGCCAAGCGCCATCCGGTGTGTCCGGTGCGGGTGTTGCCCGGGATCACGGCGGTGGCGGCGGCGGCGGCGGCGGCCTCCAGCCAGGGGCTGGCCTGGCCGCTGGTGCTGCAGCAGGAGAGCCTGTTGATCCGCCCCACGCCCGATACGCCGGCGGAGCTGGAGCTGCTGCTGAGCCGTGCCGCTGCCGAAGGCACGGTGCTGGCACTGCTCAAGCTCGGCCAGCGCTGGCGTTGGGTGCAGCCGCTGCTGCAGCGGCGCGGGCTGCTGGAGCGCTGCCTGTTCGCCCGGCGCGTGGGCTGGCCCGATCAGCGGCTCAGCCCCGCGGCGGCGGTGCCGGCCGAGGAGCAGCCCTACTTCTCATTGCTGTTGGTCCGTCAGCGCTGGCCGGCGGTGCTGCCCTGAGTCAACGTCGGGGGCGATCTGTCTTGCCGCTCCATGCCGGCCATCGATTGGTTCGCCCTGCTCCATCCGGTGCTGCTCATCCTGTTCGTGTACCCGGTGGCCGGGGCCACGATCCGGCTGGGGATCCTGGTGCGGGAGCGGCGGCTGGGTGTCACGCAGCAGCTGCCGGCGGTGAACCGTGAACATGCCGAGCACGGCCGCTGGCTCACCGCCGGCGTGGTGATCGCCGTGTTGATCGCGCTGGTGTATTCCTTCCTCAGCACGGCGCTGCAGCCCGGTACAGCGTTCAACGGCGGCACGCTGCGCTTGGTGCTGCTGCTGGCGGCGGCCGCCGGCAACGGGTTGCTGCTGCTGGCGCTGTTGCGGGTGAAGCGAGCCTGGCTGCGGGCCTGCTGTGGGCTGCTCACCTGGGGTGCGCTGCTGGCTCTCGGCAGCCAGCCGGAGATCTGGCGCCTGAGTGACAACCCCCTCAGCGCCCCCTTCTGGGGCTCCCACTACTGGGCGGGGGTGCTGCTCTGCGGCCTGATGGTGTTCACCCTGGCGGCGCGGCCGGAGATCAGCCGCCAGCGGCGCTGGCGCCGCTGGCACCTGGCGGCCAATGGCTTGATTCTGGTGTTGCTGGCGGTTCTGGCGATCACCGGCAGCCGGGATCTGTTGGAGATCCCGCTCAGCTGGCAGAAACCGGCGCTGTTTCGCTGCGATTTTGCCCGTCGGGTCTGCCCGGAGCCGGCTCCAGCTGCTGCGGTACCAGGCTCAGGTGAGGCTGTTTCTCCCGCTCTGGGCTGATCAACCGCCGCAGCAGCGCCCCAAAGGCCCGCCACTCCGGTGGCGCCAAGCGTTCAGGCCAGGCCCCCGGGCGCCCATACAACCAACCCAGGACGCTCTCTTTGGCGGTTGATCCTTGCGCGGGCCAGGCCCAGTTCAGCCGTTGGTTGTCGTCCGGCTGGGGCTCCAGCGCCAGCGGGGGGAGATCCGCGTTGGGCGCCCGAAGTTGCAGCTGCTCCAACGTGAGGCCAGGCTGCAACGCCCCTGGATGCTCTAGAGCCGCCCCGCGTTCGCTCAAGGCGCTCACCTGAACCGGCCATGCGACGGCCACGCCCCCTGGATCGCGGGCCATCAGCGTGGCCGGCAAGCGGATCGCCAGCCAGGGGGTGGGGTCGCTGGCGGCGGGGTCCCGGCAGGCCCGAAGTGCCACCAGGAGCCCCAACAGTGTGAGTGCACCCCACAGCAATCCGAGCCAGCCACCGGCACTGCCGCCCCGGCTGAGGTGGCGCAGGATCCAGAGCAGATTGAGGCCATTGAGCACCAGCAACACCACCAGAGGCGCCGCTAACACCGGCGCGATTGCGGCCCGGCCTCGCACGCGGTGCTTGGGGGTGATCCGAAACGGCTGCACCTTCCCCCACAGGCTTGCCAACACCGTGGCGGCCAGGGGCACCGCCAGGGCCCAGCCGGGCAGATCGGCCAGCAGCGCGTGGCGGCTGCCGCGGTTGAGCCAGCCCATACTGAGCAGCAGGGCGATCCAGAGCGGGAGCAGGAGTTCCGTAACGGCTTGGCCCGTGAGCCGCACGGGCACCACCTCCAGCCAGCCGATGCAGAGCGGCATCAGCAAGAGGAGCAGCCGCGGCACGGTGTTGAACCAGTGCAGCGCGCCTTCCAGATAGGCCAGGCGCTGGCCCCAGCTCAGCCCTTTCAGCCGCAGCGGCCCTTGGCGGAGCCGGAGCGCCTGCAGGGTGCCTGATGCCCAGCGCTGCCGCTGCCGCACGAAATCGAGCATGGTTTCGGCCGCCAGGCCGGCGCTCAGCTTTTCGCCCAGATAACGCAGCTTCCAGCCGCGGGAGGCGAGCACCATGCCCGTCACCAGATCTTCCGAGATCGCCTGCTCCACAAAGCCGCCCACCTCCGCCAGAGCGCTGCGGCGCACCAGGAAGCTGGTGCCGGCGCACACCACCGCCTCCCAGCTGCTGCGCACCGGTTCGATCCAGCGGTAGAAGCTCTCCTCATCG
>JBJTHL010000120.1:0-9324 GCA_046094445.1 Vulcanococcus sp. | reverse complement strand
CACCACCACGATGTCCACGGCGGCGGAGCGCACCAGCTGGTCCACGATCTCCAGCGCCATTTCGCCGGTGTCCGGCTGCGACACCAGCAGGTTCTCGATGTCGACCCCCAGGGCCGCGGCGTACACCGGATCCAGGGCGTGCTCCGCATCCACGAAGGCGGCCACACCACCGCGGCGCTGCACTTCAGCGATGGCGTGCAGGGTGAGGGTGGTTTTACCCGAGCTCTCCGGCCCGTAGATCTCCACCACCCGGCCCTTGGGGTAGCCGCCGCCGAGGGCCAGGTCGAGGGTGAGGGCGCCGGTGGGGCTGGTCTCGATCCGCATGCGCGAGGCATCCCCCAGGCGCATGATCGAGCCCTTGCCGAAGTTGCGCTCGATCTGGTTCAGCACCAGGCCGAGCGCCTTGTCGCGCTCGGTGTTGGCGGCTGCGGCCGCTTTCCCGGCGCTGGCGGGGCTGCTGGTGCGGCTGGTTTTGTCGTCGGCAGGCATGTCTGCGAATCAGCGATGGAGCAGGCCGCGGAGCAGGGGAGCCGGCGGAACCGGAGCCATCCTGAGCGACCTCACAGGGAGAAGTGCCACCCGAGGGGCCTACCGTTCCACCTGGCTTGTAGTACAGGTGTACGTTAGCGCCTGCTGCTGCGGCCTGCCAGGGGGTGTTGGTTCAGGGCCAGTCCGCCAGGGGGCGGCTGAACTGGTCGGGCAGCAGCAGCTGAATGCCCGCCGGCAGCTGGCTGGCATCGCCCGGACCCAGATACCCCCAGGACACCAGGAAGCAGCGCACCGCGTCCAGTCCCGTGGTGCGGCGCACGGCCTCCAGGGTGGGCCGGCGGTCCTCCACGAACCACAGCGGCTGGGGCTGTTTCGCGCTGAGCTGCAGCAGCACCTCCGGCTTGCTGCCCTGTTCATGGCCATACACAGCGCTGGGTTCCAGGCCATAGGCCTGCAGCAGCGCCGCCGCAAAGCTGCCGCCCTTGGTGGTGAGCACCAGCCAGTCGCTGCCTTCATCCGCCAGCTGGCGCAGCCGCTCCGGGACGCCCGGATAGGGCTGGTGCAGCGCCAGCCAGGCTGCGCTGTCGTCGCGGATGGCGTCGCGGCGCAGGGATTCCAGGGCCTGTTGCAGGGTTCCGGGGTCCAGCTCCCAGCGCTGCAGGGCGGCGGCGGTGCAGCGGTCGTAGTCCTCCAGGTACGTGCGCAGACTGAGATCGGGGCGCGAGAGCTCGAGGGTGGCCAGCACCATCTCCCAGCCCTTGTGGATCAGGGGGCGCAGCAGGCTGAACGCTGGTGGAGCCAGCTCCGGTAGCTGTTGCTGCGGGCGCAGGGCCAGGGCGGCGCGGCGGGCGCTCCACCAGTACTCGGCCATGCCGTCCACCAGCACGCCGTCGAAGTCGAACACCAGCAGGGGATGGGCGGCCAAGGGCGCTCGCGATGGGTGCAGCTCCCGCTCAGACCTTGCAGCAACTGGAGGGTCTGAAAACTGGGCCGCTAGGATTCGAACCTAGGAATGGCGGGACCAAAACCCGCTGCCTTACCACTTGGCGACGGCCCAACGCGCTGTTGGCTGCTGGCGCCGGAGCGCCGTTGCCTGAGCACCCAGATAGTTACCCACAGCGGGGTGGCCTTCGTCAAATCGGCGGACGCCTCAACGGGGAAAGATCCGCAGGCGCTGCTGGCGCCCGCTGCCGAACACCGCCGAGCTCAGCTGGTAGCGGGCGGCCAGCTCGGCCTGCATCTGGCGCACCGCTTCGCTGCGAGGCAGCAGCTCCACCGGCCGGCCCTGGGGGAGCACCAGTTGCTCCACCGCCAGCCGGCATTCCTCCAGGGCTGCCAGGGCATCGTCGCCCCCACCGCCACTGCCACCGCTGCCAAAGCCACCGCTGGCGCGATCCGCCTCGCCGTCGGGCTCAGCGCCGTCATCCGCGGGGCCGTCGTCGTCGCGGCGCGCCAGCAGCCGCTCCAGCCCGCGCTGGATCTGGGGCAGGGTGTCGGCCTTGATCACCAGGATCGGCACCGCGGCGGCCTGGGCGCGGCGCCGCAGCTCCGGGGCCTGTCCCAGCTGCTGGCGTACCGCCAGCACAGCATCGGCCTCCTCCACGGCCTCGATCGGCTGCACCGGCAGCCGTCGGCTGCGGATCGCCTGCTCCAGAAGCATGCGACTGACGCCGGCGCAGCACAACAGCAGCGGCCGGGCATCGTTGATCGGCGCGCTCGCCGGGGCGGCGCTGGCCCCCTGGCTTCGCCGCTGCGGATCCGGTAGCGGCACCGGTGCCAGCGGGGCCGGGCCCGGCCGCGGCAGTGGCCGGCGCGCCAGGTCTGGCCCGACGCTGGGCTGCGCGGCGGCGGACTGGGGCGTTTCGCCCAGCTGCAGGCGGCCCTCGCCATCGAGCTCCCGCACCTGCGGCCGTGGCAGCTGGCCCCGCAGCAGCAGATCCACCGTGCGGGCCACATCGCGGTGCACCAGCCAGCGATGGCGCGTGTGCATCTCCACCGCCAGCGGGAAGGTGGGTTCGGCCGCCCGCTCCAGCACCGTCTTCTGGCTGCGGCGCCGCCGGGCCTCCTCATCGCCGAGGGTCACCGATTCGATGCCACCCACCAGATCGCTGAGGGTGGGGTTCTTCACCAGATTGGCCAGCTCATTGCCATGGGCTGTGGCCACCAGCATCACGCCGCGCTCGGCGATGGTGCGGGCGGCCTGGGCCTCCAGTTCCGTGCCGATCTCATCGATCACGATGACTTCCGGCATGTGGTTTTCCACCGCCTCGATCATCACCTGGTGCTGCAGCTCCGGCCTCGCCACCTGCATGCGCCGGGCCCGGCCGATGGCGGGGTGGGGGATATCCCCGTCGCCGGCGATCTCGTTGCTGGTGTCGATCACCACCACCCGCTTCTCCAGCTCATCGGCCAGCACGCGGGCGATCTCCCGCAGCGCAGTGGTCTTGCCCACGCCGGGGCGGCCCATCAGCAGCAACGACTGGCCGGAATCCATCAGGTCGCGCACCATCGCCACGGTGCCGAACACGGCCCTGCCCACGCGGCAGGTGAGGCCCACGATCGCGCCGGTGCGGTTGCGGATGGCGCTGATGCGGTGCAGGGTGCGCTCGATGCCGGCGCGGTTGTCGCCACCGAAGGCACCCAGCTGCTGCACCACCGCCTCGAGGTCGGCCCGCTCCACCACCGACTCCCCAAGGGCTACGGCCCGGCCGGGGTAGCGGGCCTCCGGTGCCCGCCCCAGATCGAGCACCACCTCCAGCAGCTGTTCGCGTGCCGGCGCGGGCTCCAGGGCCAGGCGCACCGCCTCGGGCAGCACCGCCAGCAACCGATCCAGGTCGTCCGTGATGCGCTGGGTGGTGATCGGATCGTTCGTCATCGCGCCCTCGCAACCGGCTTGCGCAGGGGCATCGTCCCCCCGAAGCGGCGTTCTAGCCATTCAGCGTTGCAGCCATGGCTCCACCAGCCCCCGCGCCAACGCCAGCGCCTGTGCCCGCAGCGGCGGTAGCTCGCGCAGGGGGCGCCCCTGATGCGCAGCCTCCTGCAGCAGCGGTTGCACCAGCGTGCGGGCCACACTGCCGAAGGCCACCCCCGCCACACCAGCCGCTGCTCCCTCCTCCGCATCCAGCAGCGACAGCGTGCTGGCGTTGGTGCCCCCGGCCAGCTGCAGGGGGCCGGGCGGTGCCCACGGTCGGATCTGCTCCAGCAGCTTCACCGCGGCCCGGGCGGTGCCCGCCCCCACATCGCCGCTCATCGGTCTGCCATCGAGCTGCCATAGGGGCCGCCAACCGCCGGCCCGCAGCGGGCCGTAGCGCTGCCAGAGCTCCGCCGCCAGCTCTCGGGCGTTCAGGGGCGCTGCATCCACCCCAGCCCGTGCCTGTGCGCCCCGTTCGAGGCCGCAGCTCACCGCCACGCGACGCAGGGGCACCCCACTGGCCTGGAGCTGCTGCAGGCGCTCGGCGAAGCCGGCCTGGCGGCCCGCCTGGGTGTGCAGCTCCACCGCATCGGGGCGCACCGCCTGCAGCAGAGCGGGCACCGCTTCGGCCTCGAGCAGCACCTGCTGCTCGCCGATCAGCCCCAGCGGGCAGGCGGGCAGGCAGCGGCCGCAGCCGTAGCAACGCTCCTGGATCACCCCCCCCCGTGCGCCGATCGCCAGGGCGGGGCAGACGCGCTGGCAGGGGCGTGGGCAGGCGCTGGGGCAGCGCTGCGGATCGAAGCTGGCCTTGCGGAAGTGGGGGTCGTCGCCGTCGCTGAGGCTGAGCATCAGCCAGGGATCCCCGCCGGCCGGGCGCTGGGCTGCAGCCCAGGCGATGCCCCGACGGGCTGCGGCGGCCACGGCGGCATCTGCCGCCACATCAATGCAGTGCACGCCCGCCAGGGCGTAGATGGCGCAGAGGTCTTCGATCGCCGCCAGATCCTGGTTGCCGGCGCCGCAGATCAATTTCACCCAGCGGCCAGCGGCCAGGGCCCGTTCCGCGGGGGGCGCCGCTGCTGCCGTTGGGCCGGGGGGCGCCGTGGCGGGGGCCTCAGGCCGCGGCCTGCAGCACGCTGGCCAGGGGCTGCCAGCGCAGGGCGCGGGCGCCGCCCAGCTCCACCACGATCTTCAGGCGCGGTTCGCGGCGGGTGAGAGCGAGCAGCGAGCTCAGTTCAGCCTGGGAGAGCACCTGGCCCTCCAGCAGCCAGAGCAGCACCGGGGCATCGCCGTCGAGCAGATGACCCAGCTGGGGGGCGGCCATCTGCACCTCACCCACGGCGGCGCCGCGGCCCACGCTCTGATGGCCCAGGTGCGGCGGCCGCACGCCATGGAGTTGCAGCAGGAACGCCTCCGGATCCCCCAGGCCCCGGGCCGAGGTGATCTGGGCCCGATAGCCTGCCGCCCGCATGCGCCGCAGCAGTCGGGTTTCAGCACCACCCTCCAGCGGGGCATAGAGGGCGAGGGCGCCGGCCCGCTCCAGCTCCTGGCGGAAACCGCGGCCGGTGAGCAGCAGGGGCATTGGGGGCGAGTCGGGCTGCGGCAAGTCTGGCAGCTGATGGCAGGAGAAGGGGCGGGGGGCAGGCTGTGGGATACCATGGCCGCTTGTGCACTTGTATCTGTGCCCGTCCGCTAGCCGGGCCTCCAGCGCAAGACACAAAGGTCGCCAGTGGTGGCGGCCTTCCCGGGCCCGTGCGATCTCCTGATGTCTCCTCCCGGAGCCCTCACGGAGCCATCGCCGGGAAACTGCCCCTCCTTCGGGAACCGGCAAGTCCCAGCCCCGCTGCTTCGACGCCGCTAGCCCAACCGAATTGCTCCTGCAGCCCCGGCTCCTGCCGCTGGCCTCAGTTCCGATCCGGCCCCAACTGCGCACCCCGAATCAGCCACGCCGCTCCCACGGGCGTCTTCCCCTGGGATCCGGTTGTCCTGCTGGCGTTTCTCCCTCCCTATGTCCATCGGCATTCTTGGGAAGAAACTGGGCATGTCCCAGTTCTTCGACGACGAAGGCAGGTCCATCCCGGTCACTGTGATCGAGGCGGGCCCCTGCCGCATTACCCAACTCAAAACCGACAGCACCGACGGCTACACCGCCGTCCAGCTGGGCTTCGGTGACATCCGCGACAAGCTCGTCAACAAGCCGGCCAAGGGTCACCTGGCCAAGTCCGGCAGCGAGCTCCTGCGCCATCTCAAGGAATACCGCGTCGATTCCGTCGACGGTCTGGAGCTGGGCAGCGCAATCACCGTGGCCGCCTTTGAGGCGGGCCAGAAGGTCGATGTGAGCGGCGACACCATCGGTCGTGGTTTCGCCGGTTATCAGAAGCGCCACGGCTTCAGCCGCGGTCCCATGACCCACGGCTCGAAGAACCACCGCGAGCCCGGTTCCACCGGTGCCGGCACCACGCCAGGCCGCGTGTATCCCGGCAAGCGCATGGCGGGTCGCTACGGCGGCAAGCAGATCACCACCCGCGGCCTCGTGATCCTGAAGGTGGATACCGAGCGCAACCTGCTGGTGGTCAAGGGTTCGGTGCCCGGTAAGCCCGGCGCCCTGCTGAACATCCTTCCCGCCAAGCGGGTGGGTGCCAAGGCCGCGAACTGAGGAGGACAGACATGGCTAACTGTGTTGTTCGCGACTGGCAGGGCAAGGAGGCCGGCAAGGCCAGCCTTGAGCTGAAGGTCGCCAAGGAAACGACGGCTAACGACCTGGTGCACCGCGCCGTGGTGCGTCAGCTGGCCCACGCCCGTCAGGGCACCGCCAGCACCCTCACCCGCGCTGAGGTGGCCGGTGGTGGCCGCAAGCCCTACAAGCAGAAGGGCACCGGTCGGGCCCGTCAGGGTTCGATCCGCACCCCCCTGCGCCCGGGTGGCGGTGTGGTGTTCGGGCCCAAGCCCCGCACCTACAACCTGGCGATGAACCGCAAGGAGCGTCGCCTGGCCCTGCGTACCGCGCTGATGAGCCGCATCGCCGACATCACCGTGGTGAAGGGCTTCGGTGCTGGCCTCGACAGCCCGAAAACCCAGGAGATCACCGCGGCCCTGGGCCGTTTCGGCATCGCCGATGGCTCCAAGGTGCTGGTGGTGCTCGACGCCCCCAGCGAGGTGGTGCGCAAGTCGGTGCGCAACCTCGAGAAGGTGAAGCTGATCGCCGCAGATCAGCTCAATGTGTTCGATCTGCTCCACGCCAACGCTCTGGTGGTGAGCGAGGAAGCACTCGCGAAGATTCAGGAGGTCTACGGCGATGACTGAGCGCTTCAAGGGCCGTCTGGCGGATGTGATCCGCCGGCCGCTGATCACCGAGAAGGCCACCCGGGCCATCGAGCAGAACCAGTACACCTTCGAGGTGGACCACCGCGCTGCCAAGCCCGACATCAAGGCCGCCGTCGAGCAACTGTTCGACGTGAAGGTTGTGGGCATCAGCACGATGAATCCCCCCCGCCGCACCCGCCGCGTCGGCCGTTTCGCCGGCAAGCGCGCCCAGGTCAAGAAGGCCGTGGTGCGCCTGGCCGATGGCAGTGCCATCCAGCTGTTCCCTGAAGCCTGAGGGGTCTGACGAATCATGGGAATCCGTAAGTTCCGCCCCATCACCCCCGGCACCCGCACCCGCGTGGCCAGCGATTTCGCTGAGGTCACCGGACGCGGTCGCGAACGGGGCCTGGTGGTGGCCAAGCACCAACGCAAGGGCCGCAACAACCGCGGCGTGATCACCTGCCGTCACCGCGGCGGTGGTCACAAGCGCCTGTATCGCCTCGTCGACTTCCGTCGCGACAAGCACGGCGTGGTGGCCAAGGTGGCTGCCATCCACTACGACCCGCACCGCAACGCCCGGCTGGCGCTGCTCTTCTACGCCGATGGCGAGAAGCGCTACATCCTGGCTCCGGCTGGTGTGGCTGTGGGCTCCACGCTGGTGTCGGGCCCTGAGGCTCCGATCGAGAACGGCAACGCTCTGCCGCTGTCCGCCATCCCCCTCGGCTCCAGCGTCCACTGCGTGGAGCTGTATGCCGGTCGTGGGGGCCAGATGGTGCGCACCGCCGGTGCCAGCGCCCAGGTGATGGCCAAGGAAGGCGATTACGTCGCCCTCAAGCTGCCCTCCACCGAGGTGCGCCTGGTGCGCCGCGAGTGCTACGCCACCCTCGGCGAGGTGGGCAACTCCGAAGTGCGCAACACCAGCCTGGGTAAGGCCGGTCGTCGCCGCTGGCTCGGCCGTCGCCCCCAGGTGCGAGGCAGTGTGATGAACCCCTGCGATCACCCCCACGGTGGTGGCGAGGGTCGCGCTCCGATCGGTCGTTCTGGCCCTGTCACCCCCTGGGGCAAGCCGGCCTTGGGCCTCAAGACCCGCAAGCGGAACAAACCCAGCAATCGGTTTGTGCTCCGGAAACGTCGTCGCACCTCCAAGCGGAGCCGCGGCGGACGCGCTTCCTGATCATCCTCACCGCTTTGCTGTTCGTTTAAACCGCTATGGGACGTTCACTCAAAAAAGGTCCGTTCATTGCCGACAGCCTTCTGCGCAAGGTTGAAAAGCAGAACGCCGCCGACGACAAGTCCGTGATCAAGACCTGGTCACGCGCTTCCACGATCCTGCCGATGATGATCGGCCACACCATTGCCGTGCACAACGGCAAGGCCCACGTTCCCGTCTACGTGACGGAGCAGATGGTGGGCCACAAGCTCGGTGAGTTTGCGCCCACGCGCAACTTCCGCGGCCACATCAAGGACAAGAAAGGAGGCCGCTGAGGACATGGCTAACACCTCAACCACCATCGCCCAGGCCCATGGGCGCTTCATTCGCGGTTCCGCCTCCAAGGTGCGCCGCGTGCTCGATCAGATCCGCGGTCGCTCCTATCGCGACGCGCTGATCATGCTCGAGTTCATGCCCTACCGCTCCACCGGCCCGATCACCAAGGTGCTGCGCAGTGCGGTGGCGAACGCCGAGCACAACCTGGGTCTCGATCCCGCTTCCCTGGTGATCGCGTCCGCCTCGGCGGACATGGGCCCCTCCCTGAAGCGCTTCCGCCCTCGTGCCCAGGGTCGCGCCTACGCGATCAAGAAACAGACCTGCCACATCAGCATTGCTGTGGCTCCTTCCGCCTGACCCCCGAGGACACCGAACGATGGGACACAAGATCCATCCAACCGGACTGCGCCTGGGGATCACCCAGGAGCACCGGTCCCGCTGGTACGCCCCCAGCAAGACCTATCCGACCCTCCTTCAGGAGGACGACCGGATTCGCAAGTTCATCCACAAGAAGTACGCCGCCGCTGGCATCAGCGATGTGCTGATCGCTCGCAAGGCTGATCAACTTGAGGTTGAACTCAAGACCGCCCGCCCCGGCGTGCTCGTTGGCCGTCAGGGCAGCGGCATCGAGGAGCTGCGCAGCGGCATCCAGAAGACCATCGGCGACAGCGCCCGCCAGGTGCGCATCAACGTCGTTGAGGTGGAGCGCGTCGACGCCGACGCCTACCTGCTGGCCGAATACATCGCCCAGCAACTGGAGAAGCGCGTGGCGTTCCGCCGCGTGATGCGGATGGCCATCCAGCGCGCCCAGCGCGCCGGTGTGCTCGGCATGAAGCTGCAGGTGAGCGGCCGCCTCAACGGCGCCGAGATCGCCCGCACCGAGTGGACCCGCGAAGGTCGTGTGCCCCTGCACACCCTCCGCGCCGACATCGACTACGCCACCAAGGTGGCCTCCACCACCTACGGGGTGCTGGGGATCAAGGTGTGGGTCTTCAAAGGTGAAGTGCTGCCCGGTCAGCAGGACAAGGTGCCCGTGGGTGCAGCGCCGAAGCGCCGCGCCAGCCGCCGGCCCCAACAGTTCGAAGACCGTTCGAACGACGAGTGATCAGGAGGCCTGAACCATGCTGAGTCCAAAACG
>JBJTHL010000119.1:0-4282 GCA_046094445.1 Vulcanococcus sp. | reverse complement strand
CCGCCGCGTCGATCTCCGCCGCGGTGGTGTCGGCCCCCAGGCCGAAGCGGATCGAGGCCGCGGCCTGCCGGCGGCTCAGCCCCAGGGCCTGCAGCACGTGGGAGGGTTCACCGCCGCTGCAGGCCGAGCCGCTGCTCACCGCCAGCCGCCGCCGCAGGCGGCTGTGCAGGGCGGCGCCATCCACCCCATCCACGTGCACGTTGAGGTTGTGGGCCAGCCGCGGCCCGGCGGCGCCGTTGCGGCTGATGCCGCCCAGGGCCTCCAGCGCGCACCAGAGCTGATCGCGCAGGGCCCCCAGCCGCCGCTGGCGCGGTTCCCGATCCGCCAGCGCCAGGGTCACCGCTTCCCCCAGGCCCACGATCAGCGGCAGCGGCAGCGAGCCGGCCCGCAGGCCCCGCTCCTGACTGCCGCCATGCAGCTGGGGCGCCAGCGTGACCTCCGGCCCGATCACCAGGGCGCCGATGCCGGGCGGCCCCCCCAGCTTGTGGCCGCTGAAGCTGAGCAGATCGATGCCCAGGGCGCGGGGCTGCAGGGGGATGTGGCCCACCGCCTGGGCGGCGTCGCAATGGAAGCGGATGCCGCGGGCGCGGCAGAGCTCGCCGATGGCGGCCAGGGGCTGGAGCACGCCGATCTCGTTATTGGCGGCCATGGCGCTCACCAGCAGCGTGCTGGGCTGCAGGGCGGCCTCCAGCTGGGCCAGATCCAGCAGGCCGTCGTCGCCCACGGGCAGCACGCTGAGCTGGAAGCCGTGGCGTTCCATGTAGCGCAGGGGATCGAGCACCGCCCGGTGCTCCGTGGCCAGGGTGATCAGGTGGCGCCGCGGGCCGCCCGCCGCCAGTTCCGCCTCCGCCAGCCCCTTGAGCGCCAGGTTGTTGGCCTCGCTGGCGCCGCTGGTGAACAGCACCGCGCTGGGCTCCACCCCCAGGCCGGTCGCGATCAGGCCGCGGGCCCGCTCCACGGCGGCGGCCGCCTGCAGCCCCCGGCGGTGCAGGCGGCTGGAGGGGTTGGCGGCCCGATCGCGCCACCAGGGCTCCATCGCCGCCAGCACCGCCAGCCGGCAGGGCGTGCTGGCCTGGTGATCGAGGTGGATGACGGCATCGCCCATGTGCCCCCATGCTGGCAAGCACCTGTGCCCGCTGTTGCGATGGCTGCCCACCTGCCTGCCGGCCGCCGAAGGCGCCCGCTGCTGGCGGCCGTGCCGGGTCTGCTGGCCCTGGCGCTGGCGGCGCCCCGGCCCGCCTCGGCCCAGACCTCCCTCGGCGCCCCCGATGCCGGCAATCCCTTCCGCAGCGCCGAGCAGCAGCGGCCGGCCGGCCTGGTGCTGTTGCGCCAGTGGCAGACGATGGCCGGCACCTATGCCATCGGCGTCCACGACGCCAAACCCGCTGCCACCGATGCCACGGCCCGCACGATCGTGGTGTGGTTTGAAGCTCCCGATGGCGTGCGGCTGGCGGTGGATACGCTGCGCTGCAGCCCTAAGGCGCCGATGCGGCTCACCCGCCAGGGGCGCGATCTGGTGATCAAGGAGCTCAATCCGGGCGGCGCCGTGAGCGAGGCCAACCGCCTCGACCATCAGATCTGGTGGGCCGCCTGCGTCCCCGAGCAGGCCGGCAAGGATCCCGCCACGCTCACGGCCGTGGCGCGCAAGCTGGGGTATTCGGGAACCCTGCGCGAGCAGCAGCAGGTGCTGCCGGCGAACCCTCGATAGATTGCGGCCATCGCCTCCTGCCGCTCCGCGGGCCATGAGCCTCGAACCCGACTCCCCGGCCGCCGACGCCAGTTCCGAGGCCACACCCCAGCCCCCCGCGCCGGCGCGCCTGCTGCTGGTGGACGACGAACCCGGCCTGCGCACCGCCGTGCAGGCCTACCTGGAGGACGAGGGCTTCCAGGTGACGACCGCCGTGGATGGGGAGGACGGCTGGGCCAAGGCCCAGGAGCTGCTGCCGGATCTGGTGATCTCGGACGTGATGATGCCGCGCCTCGATGGCTACGGCCTGCTGCGCAAGCTGCGCGACGACGAGCGTCTGGGTGGAACACCCGTGATCTTCCTCACCGCCAAGGGGATGACGGCCGATCGCATCGAGGGCTTTCAGGCCGGCTGCGACGACTACATCCCCAAGCCCTTCGATCCCGATGAGCTGGTGGCCCGGGTGCGCAATGTGGTGCGCCGCCAGGAGCGGCTGCTGCAGGAGGCGGCCCGCTTCGCCGATGCCGACATCGGCCAGATGGCCAAGCAGATCACTGAGATCCGCTCGCTGCTGGCCAGCGGCGGCAGCGGTGGTGGCGCCCGCAGGGCCGCCGGCAGCGTGACCCACGAGTTCACCCCCCGCGAGGCCTCGGTGCTTCAGCTGGTGGCCGAGGGAATGATGAACAAGGAGATCGCCCGGCGGCTGGAAACCTCGATCCGCAACGTGGAGAAATACGTGAGCCGCCTGTTCACCAAAACCGGCACCGCCAGCCGCACCGAGCTGGTGCGCTACGCCCTTGAGCACGGCCTGGTGGAGTAGCCCCCTGTCTGAAGGCTCCGCCGATGGCGGGCCCTGGCTGCCGGCGGCCCTGAACAACGGCCACACCTATCGCGACCGCATCCAGGCGCCCGCCGCCGGCATCAGCGCCTTTTACGCCTCCCGCTACGGCCACTCCCCGCAGGCGGTGTGGGATCAGCGCCTGGCCGCCGGTGAGATCCGGCTCAATGGCCGGCAGCTCCGGGCCGATGGGCCCCTGGCGCCGGGGGATCGGCTGGCCTGGCATCGGCCCCCCTGGCAGGAGGCCGCCGTGCCGGTGCTGCCGGAACACGCGGTGCTGTTCGACAACGGCGATCTGCTGGTGCTCAACAAGCCCAGCGGCCTGCCGGTGCTGCCCGCCGGCGGCTTCCTGCAGCACACGCTGCTGGCGCAGCTGGAGGGCTGGGTGGCCGCGGGCCACCTCGATGCTGCAGCGGGCCTGCCGCGGCCGGTGCACCGCCTGGGGCGCTGCACCTCCGGCCTGCTGGTGTGCGCCCGCCGCCCCGCCAGCCGCGCCTGGCTGAGCGCCCTGCTACGGGAGAGCACCGCCCCGGGGGCCTCGGCGCCGGGCTGCCGCAAGCTCTACCGGGCCCTGCTCAGCCCGCCCCTGCCCGGTTCGCCGCTGCTGGCCTTGGCCGAAACCGGTGCCGGTGCCGGTGCTGCAGGCCACGACCTCTGCCTGGCCACCCCGATCGGCCGCCGGCCCCATGGCCGCCTGGGCACGATCTGGGCCGCAGCGGCGCTGGGCGATCCCGCCGCCCTGCCTTCCCGCAGCACCGTGCGCCTGCTCGGCCAACGCCCCGAGGCCTGGCTGGTGGCCGTCAGCATCGCCAGCGGCCGCCCCCATCAGATCCGCATCCATGCCGCCGCCGCCGGGGCACCGCTGCTGGGGGATCCGTTGTACGGCCCCGGCGGCGTGCCCCGCCATGGGGCTCTGCCGGGTGACGGCGGCTACCGGCTGCATGCCCATCAGCTGGAGCTGCAGCAGCCCGATGGCCAGCGCTTGGCATTGGAGGCGCCGCTGCCGCCGCAGCTGGCGGGCTGAAGGCAGCCGGCCTGCTTCAGGCCTTCTCGAAGGCCAGCAGCCGTGAGAAGTAGAAGGGGGCCTTGTTCAGGCTGCGCTGCTTGAGCACGAAGCCGGCGGCCTCGGCGGCTTTCACGATGCCCGCTTCCCGCAGGGTGTAGGCGCGGGTGGTCTTGCTGGGGCCGGGGAACAGCTGGCCGATGCCCTTCAGCAGCGCCAGCAGCGGCGTGTAGGGGGCGAAGCTCACGATCAGGTGGCGCTCCGCCAGGGAGGCCAGGTGGCGCACCATCTCCTCGGCCGGCTCCTGGGGGTAGTGGATGAACACATCCAGGCAGATCACCGTGTCGTAACGGCCGTTCAGGCTCTCCAGATCGGAGGCCAGGAACTGGATCTGGCCCGGCTTCACGCCGGCTTCGGCGGCGCGGCGTTCGGCCTCCTGCACCATCGCTTCCGAGAGATCGGAGGCGGCGATCGAACCGGCCCCCAGCTGGGCCAGGGGCAGCGTCAGGCTGCCCACGCCGCAGCCGGCATCGCAGAAGCTGCGGCCCGCCAGATCGCCCTGCTCCTGCAGCCAGGCCAGCACGTTGTCCACCGTTTTCTGGTGGCCGATGCGGATGTTGCGCTGCACGTTGTTCACCTCGTCGGACTCGCTGTAGATGCGGTTCCAGCGATCGAAGCCGGTGGTCTCGAAGTAGCCCTTCACCTCCTGCTTCTCGGCGGCCTTGGCGGTCTCAACGGTCGCGGGCATGGGCGG
>JBJTHL010000118.1:0-8219 GCA_046094445.1 Vulcanococcus sp. | reverse complement strand
GGGCCACGACGTGCTGATCGTGGACAACCTCAGCCGCCGCAAGATCGACGTCGAGCTGGCGGTGGAGTCACTCACCCCGGTGGCCACCATGCCCGACCGGCTGCGGGCCTGGGAGCAGACCGGCGGCAAGCCGATGCGCTTTGAGCTCATGGACATCGCCCATGAGTACCAGCGCCTGCTGGATCTGCTGCTGGCGGAGCGGCCGGAGGCGGTGGTGCATTTCGCCGAGAACGAGAACCTTCACCGCTGCACTCCTCTGAACGAGCGTTCGCTCCGTGACGGCAAGCTACTACAGGGATTCAGCTGATCCCGGCCGCTACCCCCACCATCAGCAGCACCAGCAGTGCGCCGCCGATCAGCAGCCAGCGGCTGGCGCTGCTGCTGGTTTCGCCCACGTCCATCACCTGCATCCGCGGCTCCTTGGCGAAGGCGTTCAACCTGCCGCCGTCTTCTTCGGTGACCTGCATGGCCCGGGGGTGTGTGTCAGGCGACAGTACGGGCCATTCACGGGTTTGTCCTGACGCGGTGGGGAAGCTTCACACCGCAGCCCCCCAGGGGGTTAGGGCCGGCTCAGCTGCCGATACGGCCGCCGGTGGGGGAGCTGGGGCTGGCCTCGGCCCGCACCGGTAAGCGGCCGGCGTGGAAGGCGCTGCGACCCGCTTCACAGGCCAGGGCCATGGCCCGCGCCATGGCCGGTGGATCACCCGCCAGCGCGATGGCGCTGTTGATCAACAGGGCGTCGGCGCCCATCTCCATCGCCTGGGCGGCTTCGCTGGGCACGCCGATGCCGGCATCCACCACCACCGGTACCCGGGCGTTTTCGATGATCAGGGCGATGTTGGCTGCGTTGCGGATGCCCTGGCCGGAGCCGATCGGCGAGCCCAGCGGCATCACCGTGGCGCAGCCGGCGTCCTCCAGACGTTTGGCCAGCAGCGGGTCGGCGTTGATGTAGGGCAGCACCGTGAAGCCCTCCTTCACCAGCTGCTCCGCCGCTTCGAGGGTGCCGATCGGGTCGGGGAGCAGGTGCTTCGAATCGGGAATCACCTCCAGCTTCACGAAGGTGTTGTCCTCCTGGCCGGCCAGCTTGGCCAGTTCGCGCCCCAGCCGGGCCACGCGGATGGCTTCCTCGGCGGTGGCGCAGCCAGCGGTGTTGGGCAGCATCCAGATGCGCGTCCAGTCGATCGCCTCCATCAACCCTTCATGGCCGGCGGCCTGGGTCTGCACGCGCCGCACCGCCACGGTCACGATCTCGCAGGCGCTGCTCTCCAGGCTGACCTGCATCACCGCCAGGTTGGGGTACTTGCCCGTGCCGGTCATCAGCCGGCTGCGGAAGGGGCGGCCCCCGATCACGAGGCTGTCGCCGCAGCGTGTTGCGTCGGCCGTTGGGAGGGATGCGCTCTGCATAGAGCGACCGTACCGCGGGGGCCTATACAGCGCAGGATTCACCCTTACGCTGGGCCCAGACTAAGACGCGTTGTGATTCCCTTCCTGCTCGCCGCCACCACCTTGCCTGTGGGTGCATCGGTTCCATTCCAGGAACCTGCTTCTCTGCAGCGGGAGCTGCCCGCTGCCTTCGGTGAGCAGGTGCAGGTGGAGGAATTCGATCCGGTGGCCCGTGCCGTCGAGCTGGCCCAGCAGCTGCCCCGCCAGTGGAGCGGTACCTACCAGCCCTTCGCTCCCGGGGCCGCTCCGGTGACCGTTCAGTTGAACCTGGCCAGCCTGACGCCGATGGGTCAGATGGTGGACCTCCGCGGCCAGATCACGGTGGGCAGCGTGAGCATGCCGGTGCAGGGCAACCTCAACGCCAAATCCGATCAGCTGGATCTGCTGCTGTTGGGTGGTAACGAGGCGGCGGGCCTGGAGACTGGTGGCCACTTCCTCGGCCTCCAGGGGTTCGACCTCAGCGGTTGGCGCGCGCCGCGCTTCACGAACCCTGGAGGTGTTCTGGAGCTCACCCGGGTGACCGCTTCCAGCCTTCCGCCCAGCGGCTCGCCCGCGATCCGGGGGCTCTGGTAGGCGCTCAAGCCGCCAGCCGTTCCAGCCGCTTCAGGCGTTTGAGGGCGGTGCGGTTGGCGGCATCCAGCTCCAGCACCTTGGCGTAGGTCTCCCTGGCTTCCTCGGGCTTCTGCTGCTTCTCGAGGGCGAAGGCCAGGTTATTGAGGGCCACCGGGTAGTCGGCTTTGGCCCGCAGCGCCGAACGGTAGTGGCGAATGGCGGCGTTGTAATTGCTCTGGGCAGCCAGAGCAAATCCCAGGGCGTTTTCGATCAACGCCTGGGCTTCACTCGGCTCGCCGGCTGCGGCCTTGAGAGCCCGCTTGAGTGTGTCGGCCGCCTGGTTGTAAAGGCGTTTGCGCAGCTGGACGGAGCCGAGCTCGTACAGATCGGCCGCGGTCTGGTCGCCGCTTTTGCTCTCGGCCTCCAGACGGGCCAAAGCCACTTCATCGCGGCGCACCCGAAGGATCTGCCGGCCAACAAGAACGGCCGCAATGCTGAGCAGCACCAACAGGCCACCGAGGTAGGCCTGGGGAAGAGAGAACTCCATGGACCCCATCAATCCAGGCCGACAGTGACAGGTGTGATCAGCCCTTGGCCGCGCTGGCCACGGCGGAGAAGCTGGTGGGATCCACAACAGCCAGCTGAGCCAGCATCTTGCGGTTCAGCTGCACCTCGGCCTTCTTGAGACCACCGATCAGACGGCTGTAGCTCAGGCCGTTCAGGCGGGCAGCGGCGTTGATCCGGGCAATCCAGAGGCGGCGGAAGTCGCGCTTGCGGCGGCGGCGATCGCGGTAGGCGTTGCAGAGCGCCTTCATCACCCGCTGGTTGGCGGTGCGGAACAAGGTTCCGTTGCCGCCACGGAAGCCGCGAGCCAGGCGAAGGATCTTGTTGCGGCGTTTACGGGCGACGTTGCCCCTTTTGACGCGGGCCATGAAGGTTCTCTAGGTACGAATGTGAAGACAGCGGGTCAGCCGACGGGGCTCAGCTGTAAGGGAGCATCGCGCTCACGTTGTCCGCATCGCGCTCGTCCACAACGGCCATGGTGCCGAGGTGGCGCTTGCGCTTGGGGCTCTTGTGATCGAGCAGGTGGTTACGGAAAGCGTGGCGGCGCATGAACTTCCCGCTGCCGGTGGCTTTGAACCGCTTGGCGGCAGCTTTGCGGGTCTTGAGCTTCGGCATGTTGACGCGCTCGGGCACAAACGCTGAGGGTACGACGTAGGAGTGCCCTCCGCCAACTCCCCCTAGGGTCGGGCAGCCTGTCCCGCATCCTGCGATGGCGGTTGCCCGTCCGCGTTTGCCCCTGCTGATGGCCCTGCTGGCCCCCGCGGCGCTGGCCGTGGGCTGCCGGCCCGCCGAGGCCCTGATCCGCTGGCCGGTGCCGCCGCCGCCGCCCCTCACGGCTCAGCAGCCGCAGCTGTGGGTGGCCCTGGCAGCCCACCTCGGCTCCGAGCCGCTGCGGCTGGAGAGCGCTTCCGGGCCCCTGGAGCTGCTGGATGCCCGCGGCCAACGCCAGGGCGGGGCCGTGCTGGAGCTGCGCTGGCGTGCCGAGGCGTTGCCCCGGCCCCTGCTGCTGCAGCGCAACGTGCTCGGCCCCTTTCCCAGCTTCGAGAGCGCTGAGCAGGTGGCCCTCGCCTGGAGCCGGCCTGGCCGCGAGGTGGTGGTGGCCCATCCAGACGACTGGGAGGTCTGGGCCGAGCCCGGCCTGCCGCCACCACCCGGGTTGACCCCTCGTTTGCAGCACGAGCAGCTGCGCCAACGGCTGGTGCCCGAACAGCGCCACGCCGGCGGTTGGCGCCGGCTGGATGGACCCCTGCGGATCACGGCCCCCGGTGGCCTGCGCTGGCGGGGGGGCGTGTTCCGCGGCCCCTTCCGCCTGCAGGCCGATGCCTATGGCACCTGGTCGCTGGTGGAGCAGGTGCCCCTGGAGCGTTATCTCGAAGGGGTGGTGCCCCACGAGATCGGTGCCGCTGCGCCGGCCGCGGCCCTGGCTGCCCAGGCGGTGCTGGCCCGCACCTGGGCCCTGCGCAACCAGCACCGCTTTCTGGTGGATGGCTATCACCTCTGCGCCGACACCCAGTGCCAGGTGTACAGCGATCCGCGCCAGGCCGGACCCAGCGTGCGGGCTGCGATCGCTGCCAGCCGGGGCCGGGTGCTCAGCTGGCGCCAGCAGCCGATCCATGCGGTGTATCACGCCAGCAATGGCGGTGTGGCCGCGGGCTACCCGGAGGCCTGGGCCGGGCCGGCATTGCCCTATCTGCAGCCCGCTGTGGACGGCCCTCCGGCCCTGGTGGCGGCCCTGCCATTGCCCCTGACGGGGCCGGGCCCCCTGCGCCAGCTGCTCGAGCGCGGCGGCAGCGCCTATGGGGCTGACCATCCTCGGTTCCGCTGGACGCGGCTGCTGGAGCGCGGCCAGATCGAGCGCGCTCTGGGCCCCGCTGCGGCCGGGCTCGGCCCGCTGCGGGAGCTCACGGTGCTGGAGCGCGGCCCCAGCGGCCGGGTGCTGCGGCTGGCGCTACGGGGCAGCCGAGCTGAGCGTGTGCTGGAGCGCGATGCCATTCGCCGCACCCTGCGCAGCCTGCCCAGCACGCTGTTCACCCTGTCGTCGCCGGCGCCCGGGCTGTGGCGCTTTCAGGGCGGGGGCTTCGGCCATGGTGCCGGTCTCTCCCAGGCCGGCGCCCTCGACCTGGCCTCCAGGGGCTGGTCGTTGGAGCGGATCCTCAGCCACTACTACCCCGGCACCCGCCTGTTGCCCCTGGAGGCCTTGGCCCCGCCGGGAACCCCCGGAAGCGGCCTTTAGAGTTTTCTCAACCTTTTTCATGCCATGGCCGCCGGCGGCACAGCACCTGGAGCCCGCCGACCGCCGGCTGCCCTGTTCCTGAGCAGCTGCCTGGCGGCTGGTGCTGGTCCCCACTGGCTGCCGGCCTCCCAGCGCCTCTGGCCCGCCATCGGCCTCACCCTGCTGCTCGGCCTGTACGCCCTGGCCACCGTGTTTCTGCCGCTGTGGCGCGCCAGTTCAGGGCCGGCTGATCCACCGCCAGATCCCACCCCGGCTGGCTCCCTGGACTGGCCAGCGGTGGATCTGGTGGTGGCGGCGCGCGATGAGGAGGCTGTGATCGGCCGGCTGGTGGAGCGCCTGGCTGGGGTGCGCTATCCGGAGGGGCTGCTGCGGTTCTGGGTGGTGGACGACGGCAGCGACGACCGCACCCCGGAGGTGCTGGCCGGTTATCAGACCCGCTACCCCCAGCTGCAGGTGCTGCGCCGCCCCCGCGATGCCGGTGGCGGCAAGTCCGGCGCCCTCAACACGCTGCTGCCCCAGCTCCAGGGCCGCTGGCTGATGGTGCTCGATGCCGACGCCGATCTGCAGCCCGATGTGCTGGAGCGGCTGATTCCCTTTGCCGAGCAGGGCGGCTGGGCCGCAGTGCAGCTGCGCAAGGCGGTGGTGAATGCCGAGGTGAACTGGTTGGCTCGCGCCCAGGCCATGGAGATGGCCCTCGATGCGGTGATTCAGTCGGGCCGACTGGCGGCCGGCGGTGTGGCTGAACTGCGGGGCAATGGCCAGTTGCTGCGCCGCGAGGCCGTGCTCAGCTGCGAGGGGTTCAATGAGGCCACCGTCACCGACGATCTCGACCTCAGCTTCCGGATGCTGGTGAATGGCCAGCCCGTGGGGATTCTCTGGGATCCGCCCGTGCAGGAGGAGGCCGTCACCACCCTGGCCGCCCTCTGGCGCCAGCGTCAGCGCTGGGCCGAGGGCGGCCTGCAGCGGTTCTTCGATTACTGGCCGCGGCTCACCGCTCCCGACCTCGGCCGCCGCCGCCAGCTCGATCTCACCGCCTTCTTCCTGTTGCAATACGCCTTGCCGGTGATGGCGGTGGCCGACCTGCTGGGCGCCCTGATCACCCGCACGGCCCCCTCGATCTGGCCGCTGTCGTTCGTGGCCTTCGGTCTTTCCGGTGGCGCCATCCTGGTGGGCTGCCGACGCCGCAGTGAGGGCCCTGACCTGCCGGCGATGCACCCCCTCAATCTGGCCCTGGGGATCGCCTATCTGGGCCACTGGTTCGTGGTGATTCCCTACACCAGCCTGCGCATGGCCCTGCTGCCCAAGCGCCTGGTGTGGGCCAAGACCCAGCATGTGGGCGATGGAGCCGCTGCTGCGCTGGAGGACAGCGATCTGAGCACCCAGGCCTCCTGATCAAGGGGCCTGTTGTGGCTGCCTGGATGGCTATGGCTGCGGCCGCCTCAGGCCGCCGCGTCCTCACCAGCGCCGAGCCCAGGCAGGGCCTCCTCCAGGGGCAGCACCTCGCCGTTGAAGAACTCCGCCAGGCGGCGGGCCTTGTCGTCGATCAGGGCGCTCTGGCCTGGCCCGGCGCCGGCCTGGGTCTGCGCCGGGCTGGGCTGGACGGCGACGGTGGCTGGCGGCGGGGGTGGCGCCGCCCGCGGCCGAGGCGGCCCCGGCGGCGGCCAGCCCCGATCTGGCGGAGCTGTGGCAGCAGATCCTGGCGGGCCTGGAGCTGCCCTCCACCCGCATGCTGCTCTCGCAGCAGGCTCACCTGCACCGGCTCGACAACCAGCGGGCGGTGGTGCGCGTGGCCGGCAACTGGATCGCCATGGTGCAGACACGGCTGCCGCTTCTGGAAAAAGCCATGGCCCAGGCGCTGGGCGGTGCGCGGTCGATCACCCTGGAGGCCGGCGAGCAGCGCGAGACCCCCGCCCAGAGCACCGCCCCTGCTCAGGCACCACCAGCCCCTCAGGACCCTGCACCTCCCCCGGAGGTCGCCCTGGCCACCAGTCCTGCCCAGGCACGTCCGCAACCCTCTGCCCCGGCAGCTCCTCCATCAGCTGCGTTACCAACCGCTTTCGCTCCCGAACCCAATCAGCCCATTGCGGGCGTGGCCTCGGGGATCAGCCAAGGCGCGCCCCAGCCCAGCAAGGCTCCAGCAACGGGTAATCCTGTCAGCACAGACAACCCTGTCCCAACCACTGCTTCAGCGGCCGCCCCTGCCAGCCGCATCGATGAGCAAACGAAGCTGTTTGCAGAATTCTTCAATGGCGAAGTGGTGGCAGACGACGAGACCTGAACCTCTGGCGCCTCTGCCGGTCAACGGACCCAACAAACAACAAGCCGACTAACGCGAGAACGCGCTGAGCAGGCCTCAATCCCCTCAAGGAGCCGGGGATTCGGTGGCGATCTCAATGCCCCCGAGATCGTCGTCCTGGTCATCGATCAGAGCGGTCCCGGCAAAGCCACCCTGCTCCTCAACCACCCCATGCGCCGTCTTCGCCCATACCAGCGATTTCGGCAGCACAGCCATCTTGAGGGTCACCCAGGGAATCACCACAAACCAGTGGATCAGATACACGATCCCCAGGGCGAGGTTGATCAGGGTGGGGGGCGGCAGCTCCGGGCCCTCGGAGGCGCGACGGCAGCCCTGCAGCATCGAGAAGCCGGAGAGGCCTAGGGCCACCACCGAGAAGGGCCACATCGCCGGCGGCGTGCCGCTGATCAGGGTGCCGATCAGGTCGGCCACGGCCATCACAGGCAGCACGTACTGGAGCACGAAGAAGGCTGCCAGATCGATCTTCTGGGTGCGGTTGAGCTTCTGAGAAAGCAGCTGGTCGCCGTAATCGAAGAAGCGCTGCAGGCCGCCCTCGGCCCAGCGCTGGCGCTGGCGCCACAGCGCCCTGAGGGTGAGCACCGCCTCCTCGCAGACCGGCGGATCCCAGAGCACGCCCACCGGCTGGCCGGCGAGGAGCAGACGGAAGCTGAGATCGAGATCGTCGGTGATCGTGGCCTCGTTGAAGCCGCCGGCGCTGTGCACCGCATCACGGCGCAGCAGCTGGCCGTTGCCGCGCAGCTCCGCCACGCCTCCGCGGGCCAGGCGGCCCTCCTGGATCGTGGCATCGAGGGCCATCTCCATCGCCTGGGCGCGGGTGAGCCAGTTGACCCCCGCATTCACCTCCGCCTTGCGCAGCTGCACCGCCGCCCAGCCTCCCTGCTCGGCGAAGGGGATCAGCCGCTGCAGCAGATCGGGCGCCAGATCCGCATCGGCATCAAGCACCAGCATCCAGCGTCCCTGCAGTTGCTCGAGTACGAGATTCAGTGCCGCCGACTTGCCGCCACCGGCATCGCGGCTGCGGCGCAGCACCCGCAGGCCCCGATGCTGCTTCTGCAGCTCCGCGAGGCGCTGGGGGGTGCGATCTTCGCTGCCATCGTCGATCACCCAGAG
>JBJTHL010000117.1:0-8995 GCA_046094445.1 Vulcanococcus sp. | reverse complement strand
CTCGACACCGCCGGCATCCGCCGCCGCCGTTCGGTGAACTACGGCCCGGAGTTCTTCGGCATCAACCGCAGCTTCAAGGCGATCGAGCGCTCCGATGTGTGCGTGCTGGTGATCGATGCCCTCGATGGCGTCACTGAACAGGATCAGCGCCTGGCGGGCCGCATCGAGGAGGACGGCCGGGCCTGCGTGATCGTGGTGAACAAGTGGGACGCAATCGAGAAGGATTCGCACACCATGCCGGCCATGGAAAAGGAGTTGCGCGCCAAGCTCTACTTCCTCGATTGGGCGCCGATGCTGTTCACCTCCGCCCTCACCGGCCACCGGGTGGAGAGCATCTTTGCCATCGCCGCCGTGGCGGTGGAGCAGCACCGCCGCCGGGTGAGCACCTCGGTGGTGAATGAGGTGCTGCAGGAGGCCGTGAGCTGGCGCTCGCCGCCCACCAGCCGCGGCGGCCGCCAGGGCCGCATCTACTACGGCACCCAGGTGGCCACACGCCCCCCCAGCTTCACCTAGTGCGTGAACGATCCCAAGCTGTTCGGCGACACCTATCGCCGCTATGTGGAACGCCAGATCCGCGAGGGCCTCGGTTTTGAGGGCTCCCCGCTCAAGCTGTTCTGGCGCGGCAAGCAGCAGCGTGATGCCGAGAAGGACCTGGCCCGTCAGCAGGCCCGCGGCCGCTGAACAGGCCTGATGGATTGGTTGCGGCAGATCCCCATCGGCCAGTACGTGGAGGTGGGAGGCAGCTGGCTGCAGGCGCTTGATCCGCGCCTGAAGCTGGCCTGGACCCTGGCCTTCCTGCTCACGCCGATCCTGGCCGGCCCCTGGTGGCGGCTGGCCCTGGTGGGGCTCTTGCTGCTGCTCACCGCCGCCAGCGGGCTGCCCTGGCGGCTGTGGCGCCGCAGCCTGCCGCTGCTGCTGGCCCTGGCGCTGTTGGTGGGGGTGCTGTCCACCCTGCTGCCGGTGGGCGACACCCGCCCTGCGCCCTTGAGCCGCCCGCCGCAGGAGCTGCCCCTGGCCCCCGGCCAGCAGGGCCTGCGCTGGGAGCTGCTGCGCTGGGGGCCCCTGCAGCTCGGCCCCCTGCCGCTCGGGCCCCTGGTGGTGACCCGCCGCTCCGCTGAGCTCGGCCTCAACAGCGCCACCCTGCTGTTCACGGTGATCCACAGCGCCAACCTGCTGCTGCTGAGCACGCCGCCGGAGGAGCTGGTGTGGGGCCTGAGCTGGTGCCTGGCACCGCTGGCGCCGCTGGGGGTCCCGGTGGATCGGCTGGGCTTCACCCTGCTGCTGGCCCTGCGCTTTCTGCCGCTGGTGCAGGAGGAATTCCAGAATCTGTTGCGTTCGGTTGCGACGCGGTCGCTCAACCTGCGGCAGCTGGGCCTGCAGGCCTCCCTGGCCCTGGTGCTGGGGCTGGGGGAGCGGCTGCTGGCCAACGTGCTGCTGCGGGCCGAGCAGGGGGCGGAATCCCTGCTGGCCCGGGGCGGCAACTGGATCGCACCGCGGCAGCTGTTGCGCAGCCCCCTGCGCCGTCCCGCTCTGCAGCTGGGTGCGCTGGCGGCTTTGTTGCTGTTGTGGGGGTTGCGCTGGAAGTACGGTGCTCTGTGAATTGGTTGCCGCCAGACCAGAACGCGTGAGCCCAGGGACTGTGAGCACCGAGCGCTATCTCAATCACCCCACCTTCGGGTTGCTCTACCGCGTGGCGGAGGCTGGTGAGGGCCGTGATCTCTACGCCACCCTCTATGCCCAGCGCATGTTCTTCCTCGTGACCCTGCAAGAGCGTGGGGCGCAGTTCGAGGTGATTCCGCTGATGGATGCCCGCCATCTCGCGGAACAGAACCTGGCCCGTGCGCGCCGCGAGGGGCCCGAGGCCCACAGCCGCTGGCGCCAGCTGTTCGACAAAACCTTCATCTGACGCCCGTGGACGCTGCCGCCGCCGCGGATCGGCTGGCTGCCCTGCAGGCTCAGCTGCCCCCGGGTTGTCGCCTGCTGGCGGTGAGCAAGGGCCAGCCCGCGGAGGCGATCCGTGCTCTGGCCCTGGCCGGCCAGCGCAGCTTCGCGGAAAGCCGGCTGCAGGAGGCCAGCCTCAAGCAGGCCGAGCTGGCGGATCTGCCCGAGCTGGATTGGCATTTCATCGGCCGGCTCCAGGCCAACAAGGTGCGCCCCGTGCTGCAGCGTTTTCAGACGCTGCATTCCCTCGATTCGCTGCCCCTGGCGGAGCGGATCGCCCGCATTGCCGCCGAGGAGGGGCTGGCCCCGGCGGTATTCGCCCAGGTGAAGCTGCGGCCCGATCCCAGCAAGGGGGGCTTCGCCCCTGAGGAGCTGCGGGCCCTCTGGCCGCAGCTGCGCGCCCTCAGCCCCCTGCGCCTGATCGGCTTGATGACCATGGCGCCCCTGGGCCTGAACGCGCCCCAGCGGCAGCAGCTGTTCGCCGAGGCCGCTGCCCTGGCCCGCGAGCTGGGGGTGCACGAGCTCTCGATGGGCATGAGTGGCGACTGGCAACAGGCCGCCGCCGCGGGCAGCACCTGGGTGCGGCTCGGCTCGGCCCTGTTCGGGGAGCGGGCCACCGCTGTGGCGACGAACTGAGTCGGAGCCTTGCCGCCGCTGGCGTGGGACGCTATCTAGGTCAGAGATGATTTCGAGGACCGCCGGTGTCGCTGCTCTCCCGCCTTCGTGCTGTTGTCTCCGGTGACGACTACCTCGACGGGTACGACGACGAAGATCTCGAGTACGACCAGGGCAACGTGCCCGAAACCACCGGCACCACCCGCCCTGGCGCCCTGGCCCTGAGCACCGATTTCCAGGCCTCTGATCCGTTCGCCGGCAGCAACGTGATCGGCATGCCCGGCATCTCCTCCTCGGCGGCGGAGGTGACCCTCATGGAGCCCCGCAGCTTTGATGAGATGCCGCGCGCCATCCAGGCCCTGCGCGAGCGCAAGACCGTGATCCTCAATCTCACGATGATGGAGCCCGACCAGGCCCAGCGTGCGGTGGATTTCGTGGCCGGCGGCACCTTCGCCATCGATGGCCACCAGGAGCGGGTGGGCGAGAGCATCTTCCTGTTCGCACCCAGCTGCGTCACGGTGACCACCACCGGCAGCGAGGAGGCGTCCTCCCCCACGATCGTGTCGCGCGACATCCACCAGGAGCAGGACGCCGCCCCCAGCCCCGCCTGGGGCCGTCAGGAGTTCGGCGCCAGCGTCGGTTGAGCGCAACGGCTCCCCACTCCCTCGGGGTGATCGGCCTGGGCCGCATGGCCCAGGCTTTGCTGTTGCCCCTGATGGCCTCCGGCCTGGTGCCCCGCGGCCAGGTGTGCGCGGCGGTGGCCTCCGAGGCCTCGGCGCAGCGCCTGCAGGCAGCTCACCCTGGGCTGGCGGTCGGCACCGATGCAGGCCCCGCCTGGCGCTGTGAGGCCGTGCTGCTGGCGGTGAAGCCGCAGCAGCTGGCCGCCGTGGCGGCCGCTGCTCCGCAGCCGCAGTCCGGCGGTACGGGGCCGCTGCTGATCTCGGTGCTGGCGGGCGTCAGCCTGGCGCGGCTCCAGACCCTGTTCCCCGCCTGGCGGGTGGTGCGGGCCGTGCCCAACACCCCCTGCCTGGTGCGGGCCGGCCTCACGGGGCTGGCCTGGGGCGATGGGGTGGCGGCCGCTTCCCAGGCCTGGGTGCGGCAGCTGTTCGCCCAGGTGGGCGAGGTGCTGGAGCTGCCGGAATCGCAGCTCGATGCCTTCCTGGCCCTCACCTCCTCCGGCCCCGCCTTCGTGGCCCTGGTGGCCGAGGCCATGGCCGATGGCGCCGTGGCGGCTGGCCTGCCGCGCGCTCTGGCCCATCAGCTGGCCCACCGCACCCTCGCCGGTACCGCTGCCCTGCTGCAGGAGCAGGCCCTGCACCCCGGCCAGCTCAAGGACATGGTGAGCAGCCCCGGCGGCACCACCATCGCCGGCCTGCGGCAGCTGGAGCGCGCCGGTGCCCGCTCAGCCCTGATCGAGGCGGTGATCGCCGCCGCGGAACGCAGCCGCGAACTCGCCTGACGCCCTCAACCCTGGCTGGCGCGCTTCTGGCCCAGCTTCGGTTCGGTGCCGGCCAGCAGGCGTTGCAGGTTGCTGCGGTGCCGCCAGATCACCAGCGTGCTGGTGAGCAGGGCCAGCACCAGATAGGGCCAGCGCAGGCCCATGCCGTGATCCTGGAACCAGCCCAGCATCAGCAGGGGCAGAGAGAGGGCCGCCACCACACTGGAGAGCGACACGATGCGGCTGGCGCTCAACACCGTGAGGAACACGCCGAAGCAGGCCAGGCCCACCGGGGTGGTGAGGCCCAGCAGCATGCCCAGCGCCGTGGCGACGGCCTTGCCACCGCGCCACCCCAGCCACACCGGCCAGATGTGGCCGGCCAGGGCCGCCAGGCCGGAGGCCACCACCAAGCTGTCGCGGATCCAGTCGGTGTGGCCGCCGGTTTCCAGCAGGGCCTTGGCCAGCAGCACCGCCGCCGTGCCCTTGAGCACATCCACCAGGAACACCACCAGGGCCGGTCCCTTGCCGAACTGGCGCAGCACATTGGTGGCGCCGGTGGAGCCGGATCCCAGGGTGCGGATGTCGACCCCCTGCAGCCAGCGGCCCGCCAGATAGCCGGCCGGGATCGACCCCAGCAGGTAGCCGGCCAGCAGCACGAAGGGGAGGGTGAGGGTCACGGTCACAGCAGGTCGTCGTCGAGATGGCGTTCGGCTGGGCTGCCGGCGAAGGCCAGCCACAGCGGGAATTGCAGGATGGGGATGTCGACCGCCACCTCGGCGGCGTCGACCACGATGAATGGCAGCTCACCGCGTTCTTCGAGCCGATCGGCGCGCTCGATCAGGGCATCGGGCCGCTCGAACAGCACGATGCCGCTGCTGGGGCCGAAATCCTCGCGCGAGAGGCCCAGGCAATCCTGCAGCCCGCGGCGCCATTCCCCCAGCCGCTCAGGCTGGCCGGCGAGCACCAGGGTCTGGAAGCGTTCGCCGTAGAGCTCCCCCAGGATGGCGATGGCGGCCGCGGCGATCAGGGCGTTGCGGTTGCGGCTGCCGCTGCTGGGCTGGGCGCCCCGGCCCCCCTGGCTGAGGAACCAGTCGTCGAGCAGGGCGGCGCCGCCGGGTTCCAGGCTGCGGCGCAACGTCCAGGGATCGGCGTAGAAGTCGGGCTGGCCCTGGAAGGCAGCCAGGCGCTCGCGGATGAAGGCCTCATCAGCGCTGAACAGGCCGGCCGCCGCCGGTGCCGGGCCGCCGCCGCTGGCCGCAGCAGCCGCCTGGGCTGCGGCCTGATCCAGGGCTGAGGGCTGCACCACCAGCGGCTGCACCACCAGCTCCGTCTGCTCCGCCGTGACGGCCAGCTCCTGCAGGGCCCCCACCAGGTACTCCTGGAAGCCCTTCAGGCGCCGGGCGATGGCGTCCGACTGGCCGCCGAGGCTGCTGCCCAACTCCTGCTGCAGCTGCTGGCGACGCTCTTCGAGGGCGCTGATCTCCGCCTCCAGCTCACGGCGGCGCCCCTGCAGCTCCTGCAGGGCCAGATCGGTCCAGCTGGTGGCCGGCTCGGCGGTGGTGGCGTCGTCGCTCATGGCTGGGCGGAAGGCGGGGCGCTCACGTGGCGTTCGAGCTGTTCGCGCAGGCTGGTGGCATCAAACAGCACGGGCAGCAGGTGAATGCTGCGCTGTTCACGGAAATAGAACAGCACCGGCAGGGGCGGCCAGAACAGGGTCCAGCCCAGCCATTCGCTGTAGGGAAACAGCCGCAGCAGGCTGTCGCCACGCCACACCCGCAGCCCATCGGCGGCGAACTGCAGCCGCAGCAGCTGGCTCTGCAACAGCAGGAACAGGCCGAACAGGCTCAGCCCCAGGGCCAGCCAGGGGTTGAGGGCCAGGGCTGCCAGGCCCAGGGCCACCACCCCCAGGGGCACCCAGGGCCGCGGCGCCAGGATCACCCCCTGCTCCGGCAGCGGGCGCGGGATTGCGGGGGTGCCGCTGGCAACGGTGGTCTCTGGCATGGCGGGGACGAGGGGTGCGGGTGAGGTGGGGTTCAGTCGCCGAACAGCAGCTGGGTCAGCAGCACGTCCACCAGCGACACCGTGACCAGAATCATCACCACGGCGCCGGTGGTGCTGGTGCCCACCTCCTTGGGGCCGCCGCGGGTGGTGAGGCCCCAGCCGCAGGCGATCACGGCGATCTGCAGGCCAAACACCAGGGCCTTCAGCAGCATCGAGGGCAGATCGGAGGGATCCATCCAGGTCCGCACGGAGGTCCAGAACACCTGCGGCGGGATGCTGTAGAGCGCCGTGCTGCTCATCTGCCCCGACCACACCGCCACCGCGAAGAACAGCAGGCACTGCACCGGCGTCATGATCAGCATCGCCAGCAGCCGGGGCACCACCAGGTACTCCACCGGGTCGGTGCGCAGCATGGTGATGGCATCGATCTGCTCGGTGACCTTCATGGTTCCGAGCTGGGCGGCGTAGGCGGTGGCCACCTTGCCGGTGACGAGCGTGGCGGTGAGGATCGGCGCGATTTCGCGGGCCAGGCCCAGCGCCAGGATGCCGCCCACGGTGGCGCCGGCCCCCTGTTTGGTGAGCTCGGCGGCCACTTGAATGTTGAACACCGTGCCTGCCGCCACACCGGTGATCAGCACGATCAGAACGCTGCCGGGGCCGGCCTCCATCATCTCGGCCGAGAGGTCGTTCAGGCTGATGCGGCCGCGGGCGATGGCGGCCACCGCCTGGCCGCCGATCAGGGCGCTGTTGCCCAGTCGCCGCAGCCACTGGGGAGCGCGCAGGCGGCGGGCCGGGCGGGCAGCGCTGGCGGTGGGATGGGACGACATGGCGGTGGGTGGTGCGGCGGTGCGCTCAGGTGCTGGCGGCGGGCGGCTGTGGCGCCAGCCCCCGCTCCGGCCAGCGGCGCATGACCACCAGCCCCAGCAGCACCAGCACTGCCGGAATGATGCCCATGCACAGTCGGATGGCCATCAGGGCGCTGGCGGGCTGGGCGCTGGCCGCCAGGGCTTCGTTGTAGCCACTGGCGCTGAGCAGCACCCCCAGCAGGGCGATCACCGCGCTGATGCACACCTTCTGGGCCAGCACCATCCAGGCGCTGTATTGGCCGGCGGGTTTCTCAGGGTCGGCGTCGATCGCATCCGGCAGCAGCGACCAGGGGATCAGGTAGGCGGTGGAGGCCCCGGCCCCGGCCACCACGATCGTGCCCACCAGGGCCAGCAGCTTCAGGCTGTTGCCCGTCGACCCGAACACGCCCACGGCTGGATCCAGGGGCTGGAGCAGCATTACCAGCAGGCAGGCGCCGATCCAGAGACCGGTGCCCCAGCGCAGGGCCTGCAGCCGGCCGTGGCGATGGGCCACCACGGTCCAGACCCAGAGGCCCCCCAGGGAACTCACCATGAACGGCAGCAGGATCAGCTTGCTCAACCCCTCCGGCACCTGCAGCACCACTGGCAGGAAGAACAGCGACACCGCCTGGATCAGCTGCAGTGCGCACCACAGCAGCAGGTAGAGCCCCAGCACCATCAGGAAACGGCCGTTGCGGCCCACCCGCTGCAGCAGGCGGCGGGTGGTGCCCGGGCTGCTGGTGGGCCGCTGGCAGCGGCGGGCCATCGGCAGCAGGCCCCAGCCGCAGAGGATGGCCGTGGCGGTGATGAGTCCGCCCGACACCAGGCCCACCGGCAGGTAGCTGCTGGGATCGCCCAGCTGGCGCACCAGCACGCCGGCCAACAGGGCGGCGCCGATGGTGGCCAGGATCGAGCCCGTGAAGCGGGCGGTGTTGAGGCGCGTGCGCAGGTTCACATCGCTGGTCAGTTCCGCCGCCAGCGCGGTGTAAGGCAGGTTGACGCAGGTGTAGAGGCTGTTGGCGACCACGGAGATCGCCAGGAAGATCCAGAAGCGGGTCCCGGTGTCGGTCCAGGGGGGTAGCCACCAGATCGCCCCCATGCTGATGCCGAAGGGCACCGCGCTCCAGAGGATCCAGGGGATGCGAGGGCCCCACGGGTGGCGACTGCTCTTGTCGCTCAGCCAGCCCACAATCGGATCGTTGATGGCATCCCACAACCGCCCCAGCCCGTAGGCCAGCCCCGCCATCCACGGGGGCAGGCCGGCGGCGACGTAGAAGCGCAGCAGGTAGAAGCCGATCAGGGCCGCCCCCATGCCCGTGCCCACATCCCCCAGGCCATAGGCCCACAGCAGGCGTTGGCGTTGCCGGCCGCGCAGGTGGGCGGCGTCGTACAGGGGCGCTGCAGAGCCGCTCGAGGCTTGCGAAGACAACGGTCCCAGACCCGAACGCAGGTCATAATGCTGCAGCCGAACACGACGGCGCCCGGTGCTTCTGGCGTCATCCAGTCGGCAGCACCGCGTACACGCGTACTGGTGCGGGCTTAGTTTAGTGGTAAAACCTCAGCCTTCCAAGCTGATGATGCGGGTTCGATTCCCGCAGCCCGCTTGTTTTTCGTCTGGTGCTGGGTTCAGGTTGATCATGCTGAGGACCCGGCTCGCCAGTTGATGGAGGTCGTCACCGGCTAGGATTGGTTCGCACAGCAGTGCTGCCAGCGGCTGGAGCGCGTCGTTGGTGGCTAAGGGAACGATCGAAGCGGTGTGGTCGTCGTTCCAGCCAAGTTCCACACGGAGGGAGCTCAGCTGGGTGAGTGTGTCGATATGCGCATCAACCAGTCCGTGCTGCAGCGCGCTCCTCAGCCGATTCTGCGGCAGCACTGCCGGTAGTATTCGAGCAAAATGTTGATCCTGCGGCATCAGCTTCCATTGGTCGCTGGCGGTATGCAGACGCAGTGGGCCGTGGAGCAGGCGAAAACGGCGTGCTGCTGCTCGCAGCTCCGCTAGGGGGGAGTGCTGAGAGGTGAGGCAGTAGCGGCCCTGCTTCTCGCTTGGAACAATGCGGTACAGAGCAGTGAAATGACGGTACTTACGCGAGACGGCGCTCTGGGAGATGTCCAGCAACTGGGCCACATCTGTCGTGTTGCCGATGGCCGCCACCAG
>JBJTHL010000116.1:0-9737 GCA_046094445.1 Vulcanococcus sp. | reverse complement strand
CGGTTACTCGCGCAACCTGGCCGCCTTGCTGATGGTTCCCTTGCTTGCCCTGCTGTCGTATCTGGCTCAGAAGTGGCTTGTTTTCCCTGTGGCCTTCCGGCAATGAGTGAAGTTCGCCTCTGCTTTGGGATTGGATTCGCGGTTGATCGGATGACTATGCCGGCAAGGTCAAAACGTCATGCGGCAACCCTGTCTGCCTTGACGATTCGTGTAGCGAACAATCTTGCGTGTTCGATTGAAAAAGCCTAGACTGATAGTCTTCGCTCGTCTGAGGGCTGATTCTCGTGACTTCTGGCCAGCCTGTGCTCTCGGTTGTGATTCCTTGTTACAACGAGGTCGACACCGTACTCGATCTAATCGAGCGGGTTCGTGCGGCCCCTGTCGCGAGTAAGCAGATCATCGTTGTGGACGATGGCTCCTCCGATGGAACCCGTGAGTGCCTGCAGGATCTGCAGGAGAGCGATCTCACGATTATCTTTCACCCCTTTAATCAGGGCAAGGGTGCGGCCTTGGCCACGGGTTTCAAGGCGGCTGTGGGTCAAGTCTGCATTGTTCAGGATGCTGATCTTGAGTATGACCCCGCCGAGTACCCCTTGGTGATCGGCCCAATTCTGCAGGGCAAGGCGGATGTGGTGTTTGGAAGCCGCTTTCAGGGCGGGGCGCCGCACCGAGTGGTGTATTTCTGGCACCGGGTTGGCAATGGCTTTCTCACGCTGATGAGCAATATGTTTACGGATCTCAACCTTAGTGACATGGAGACCTGCTACAAGGCCTTCCGCACCGAAATTATTCAATCCATTCCGATCCGCGAAAAGCGCTTCGGCTTTGAGCCGGAGATCACGGCCAAGGTGGCCCGGCGTCGCTGCCGCATTTATGAGGTGGGGATCTCCTACTACGGCCGCACCTACGACGAAGGCAAGAAGATCGGTTGGAAGGATGGTGTGCGTGCCATCTGGTGCATCCTTAAATACAATCTCTGGGCCCGTTGAGCCACGGCTGGAATCAGGCACGGCGTTCACCGGCTCCACAGCCTCTCGGGTTGCTCCTCCTCCTGCACAGTCGCCGGTAACCGCTGAGCGGGGCCGCGGCTAGCGGCGGATCACTGGCTGAGGTGCCACTCCGGGCAGGCGGCCGCGGGCCAGCTGCTGCAGCGGGTCGAACTCCCGCTTGATCGCCTCGATCAGGGGCCGGCTGGGGGCATCGTCCCAGGCGGGCAGCTGAATGCTGTGGCCCGGCAGCTCGGGTTGCTGCAGCACTGTGAGGAAACCGCCCAGCTGGCGGCAGCGGCGACGCAGCTCCTCCAGCCGATGCAGCGGCAGCTCGTCGGCTGCAGCCCAGGCCAGACCGACGCCGGCCCCGGCCGCCAGGCTCAGCCGCACCCCGCGCAGGGCGGGGTGTGCCAGCAGCTCCTGGGCGCTGGCGGGCCGCACACCCAGCTGCAGCAGCCAGGGTCGCTCCGGGCGGGGCGGCTGGTCCGCGCCGCGGACCTCCGCCTCCAGGGCGACCAGGGCCTCGTCGTTGAGCGCTAAGGCCGCCACACCCGCCGTTTCGGCTGCCGTGCGGTGCTGCTGGAGTTGATCGCGGATGGCCTCAGCGCTCACGCTCACCAGGCTGAGCAACAGGGCCGGAGCGGCGTCGGCCGCTGGTGTGCACCAATCCAGGCGTTGCGGCATCAGCGGCGCCGCCAGGCAGGCCTGGCGCAGCTGTTCCAGGGCTGGCAGCTCCCCCTGCAGCAGCAGCCCAGCGCGCTGCGGCGGCAGCGGATAGGTGCGCAGGGTGAGCTCGGTGATCAGGCCGAGGCTGCCCCAGCTGCCCGTGAACAGGCGCATCAGGTCGTAGCCGGCCACGTTCTTCACCACCTTGCCGCCGGCGCGGGCGGCGGTGCCATCGCTCCGCAGCAGGCCGATGCCGATCAGCTGGTCGCGCACCCCGAGGTAGCGCTGCCGCAGGCCGCCGGCCAGGCCGCGGGCCACCAGCCCGCCCACGCTGCCGCTGCCGTCGCCGCCGGGGCCGCTGCCCCAGGGCCAGTCGATCGCCAGCCACTGCCGCAGCTGCGCCAGTTCCGCCTGCAACGCCTGCAGGGGCATGCCGGCTTCCACCGTCACGGTGAAGTCGCCCACGCAGTGCTCGATCAGCCGGTCGAGCCGGGCGGTGCTGAGCACCAGGGGCTGCGCCTCGCCGGGGCCGGGCAGCACCGGCGGCCCCCAGTGCAGGCGGCTGCCCAGGCCGGCGGGCAGCCAGGGCGCGGCCTGCCGGTGCAGGTCCTGCACCAGCTCCTGCAGCTCGCTGGGCTCGGGGCAGATCACGGCACGATGGTGCCATGGCAGAGCGGCTCAAGGTCGTCGTGCTCGACGACGACCCCACTGGATCCCAGACCGTGCACAGCGCACCGCTGCTGCTGCGCTGGGATGCGGACACGCTGGCGGCGGGCCTGGCCCACCCCTCACCGCTGCTGTTCCTGCTGGCCAACACCCGCGCCCTGGCGCCGGATCAGGCCAGGGCCCGGGTGGCCGAGATCTGCGCAGCCCTGGAGCCGGCGCTGGCTGTCGCCAAGGCAGCCGGTGATCTGGACCGCTGGTTGATCGTGTCGCGGGGGGATTCCACCCTGCGCGGCCATTTCCCGCTGGAGGTGGAGCAGATCGCCGCCGCTCTGGGCCCGTTCCACGCCACCCTGCTGGTGCCGGCCTTCCTGCCCGGTGGCCGCACCACCGTGGATGGCGTGCATCGGCTGCACGGTGAGCCGGTGCACACCACGGCCTTTGCCGCCGATCGCCTGTTCGGCTTCAGCACCAGCCACCTGCCGGCCTGGGTGGAGCAGAAGAGCGGCGGCCGCATCCCGGCGGCAGCGGTGCAGCACATCACGCTGGCGGAGCTGGATGCGGCGGCGGCGGGCGCTGCGGGCCTTGCGGCGCTGTGCGCAAGGTTGGTGGGTTTCAGCGGCAACCCCGTGGTGGCGGTGGATGCGGAGCGGCCCGAGCAGCTGGCGGCCCTGGGGGAAGCGGTGCGGGCTGTGGGGGCCGCCGCCGCCGATGGGCCCTGGGGCGGCCCCCGCCGCTTCCTGTTCCAATCGGCCGCCAGCCTGCTGAGCGGCCTGGTGCCGCTGCCGCCCCAGCCCCTGGATGGCGCCGGCCTGGCCGGCTTGCGGCGGCCCCTCCCCGGCCTGGTGCTGGTGGGCAGTCACGTGCCCCTGGCCGATGCCCAGCTGGAGGCCCTGCTGCAGGAGCCGGGCTGCGCCGGCCTGGAGCTGCCGGTGGCCAAGCTGGCGCGGGTGCTGGAGGGGCCGGAGCCGGCGGCGCTGCTGGCCTCGCTGGAGGCCGCCTGGCTGGAGCGGTTGCGGGCGTTGCTGGCCGCGGGCACAACGCCGGTGCTGTTCACCAGCCGCGGCGAGATCCACTGCCGCACGGCAGCGGAACGGCGCCGGCTGGGGCTGGAGCTGGCGGGGGTGATGGCCCGGTTGGCGGCCGCCCTGGAGCCGCAGCTCGGCTACCTGATCAGCAAGGGGGGCATCACCAGCCACACGCTGCTGGCTGATGGTCTGGGGCTGGGGGCGGTGCACCTCCAGGGCCAGTTGTTCGCCGGACTGTCGTTGGTGCTCACGCCCAGCGGGCTACCGGTGGTCACCTTCCCCGGCAATCTCGGTGAGGCCGGCAGCCTGCGCCAGGCCTGGCGGTTGCTGGAGCAGGGCTGAACCGGCGGCGGCCAGGGCCAGGGCCAGCAGGCTGTTGGCGGTGTCGCTCCAGAGGGCCGCCAGCAGAAACGCCAGCGACACGCCCGCCACCAGCAGCGGCGTGAGCGGGTAGCCCCAGCTCTGGAACGGCCGCGGCAGCTCCGGCTCCCGGCGCCGCAGCCACAGCAGCGCGGCGATGCCCACCAGCGGCAGGCCCACATACAGAAACGCCCCCATGCCCAGCAAGCGTTCAAAGGAGCCGGCCAGCACCAGCAGGGCGGCGGCGGCGGCGGTGATCAACAGGGCCGGCACGGGCGTGCCGCCGCTGCTCACGCCGGCGAGGCGGGCCGGCAGCAGACCATCGCGGCCGAGGCCGTAGAGGATGCGCGGCGCGGCCATCACCACGGTGTTGATCAGCCCCAGCAGGGCCACGAGGGCCACGGCGGTGATCAGCCCACCACCGGCGGGGCCCAGCAGGGCCCGGGCCGCATCGGCCGCCGGCAGGCTGGATTGGGCCAGCAGCCGCAGCGGCAGCACGTGCAGCAGAGCCAGGTTGATCAGCAGGTAGAGGCCCAGCACGGCCAGCACGCCGCCGATCAGTGAACGGGGCAGGTCGCGGGTGGGATCGCTGAATTCCTCGGCGAAATACACGGGGCTGGCCCAGCCGTCGTAGGTGGTGATCACCGCCTGCAGGGCCAGCACGGTGGCCACGGCCAGCCCAGCCGGTTCCGCAGGGAGGCCGCCGGGCAGCGGTTCCGGGTGAAAGGGGCTGGGGCGCAGAAAGCACACCGCCACCAGACCCAGCAGGGCGGCCGCCTTGGCCAGGCTGAGCAGCTGCTGGCTGGCGCCGCCGGCCCGCACCCCCAGCAGCTGGATGGCGCTGAACAGGGCCAGCACCAGCAGGGCCAGCCCCTTGCCGGTGATGGCGGCCGGCAGGCTTTCGGGCAACAGGGCCGCCAGCAGCTCGCCGGTGGTGGTGGCCACCCAGGCCAGGCCGATGCAGTGGGCGAGCCAGTCGGTCCAGCCCACCAGCGCGCCGGTTCGGCGCCCGAAGGCCCGCTCGGCATACACGTACCAACCACCGGCCCGCGGCAGGCTGGCCGCCAGTTCGGCGATGCACACGGCCCCCAGCAGGGCGTAGAGGCCCCCCAGCAGCCAGGCGCCGATCACCAGGGGCCCGCTGGGCAGCTGGGCCGCCACCAGGCCGGGGGTGCGCAGGATGCCGGCGCCGATCGTGCCCCCCACCGATCCCGCCAGCCCGAAGGCCAGCCCCAGCACGCTGAGCAGGCGGCCGGCGGGGGCGGGTTCGCTCATGGCCGGCAGAGCCGCGAGCTGCGGTCGAGCAGTTCGATCGGATGGGCCACGGTCATCGCCCGCTGGTGCGGATCGGCCGATTCAGCCAGATGCCGGCGGATCTGCAGGCTGCAGCCCACGTTGGCGCTCACGGCGATGGCCGCACCGGTGCCGGCCAGATCATCGGCCTTGAGGCGGCCGAGGGTGGCGGCTTCCTCGGGTTGCACCAGGTTGTAGATGCCGGCGCTGCCGCAGCACACGCCGGCCTCCGTGGCCTCGCGCAGCCGCACATGGGGGATCTGGCGCAGCAGGGCCCGCGGCTCAGTGCTGATGCCCTGGCCGTGCAGCATGTGGCAGGCGTCGTGATAGGCCAGCGGCAGCGGCCGCTCGGCCGTGGCCGCGGCGCCATCGGCGTGCGGCAGCGGTTCGAGGCTGGCGCTGAAGGCGTCGCTCAGCCCCAGGCTGCAGAGGAACTCCTGAATGTCCCGCACTTGGGACGCAAAGGCCGAACCGCGGGCCGCCCAGGCCGGTTGCTCCGCCAGGATCCGGTCGTAGTGCTTGAGGGTGTGGCCGCAGCCGGAGGCGGCCACCAGCACTGCCTCCAGCGGCTCGGCCCCGGCGGCCTTGCCCGGGCCCACCACGGCGGCGAAGCTGTCGATCAGGGCGCTGGCCAGCGCTTCGGTTTGGGCCAGTTCCCCCTGGTGGTGGGTCACGGCGCCGCAGCAGCCCTGGGCCGGCGGAATCACCACCTCGATGCCGTTGGCGCTGAGCACGCGGATGGCTGCGGCGTTCACGGCGGGATCAAACAGGCGCTGCACGCAGCCCAGCACCAGCCCCACCCGGGCGCGCCGTTCCCCCTGGGCCGGCACCACCAGCGGCCAGCTGTCGCGGAAGGCTGCCGGGGCGAGCGGTGGCAGCAGCTGTTCCATCGCCTGCAGCTGCGGCCCGAGCAGACGGGTGAGGCCGGCCCGCCGGGCCAGGGTCTGCAGCGCCGAGCCGCTGTAACCGCGCAGGGGCGCCAGGGCGGTGCGCAGCCGCTGGGGGTAGGGCAGCAGCGCGAACAGCAGGCGCCGGAAGGCCCGCTGGGCGGGGCTGCGCAGTTCCGGCGCGTTGAGACGCGGCCGGGTGGCTTCGATCAGCTGGTCGTAGCGCACCCCCGATGGGCAGGCCGTCACGCAGGCGAAGCAGCCCAGGCAGCTGTCGAAATGGCCGGCCACGGTGGCATCCAACTCCAGCTCACCGGCCTCGATCGCCTTGAGGGTGTGGATCCGCCCCCTGGGCGAATCCATCTCGGTGCCCAGCGCCCGGTAGCTGGCACAGGTGGGCAGGCAGAAGCCGCAGTGCACGCAGGGATCGGTGGCAGCGGCCGTTGCGTGGGCGTTCACCGTGATGGTGTCTGTTGATGGAAGCTGCAGCGACCCTAGTGCCGAGATCGATGACGGTTGTGCTGGTTGGCTGATCTCCACAGGACTGTGGGAGACTGACATCAATTGATACGCAGCCTCTCCATGCGGATTCTTGGCCTGTCGGCCTACTACCACGACAGCGCTGCCGCGTTGATTGTGGACGGGGAGGTGGTGGCCGCGGCCCAGGAAGAGCGGTTCAGCCGCAAGAAGCATGATGCGCGATTCCCGCGGCAGGCGGCACGCTTCTGTCTGGAGAGTCAGTCGCTGAGCCTGGCTGATGTTGATGCGGTGGTTTACTACGAAAAACCACTGCTCACCTTCGAGCGTTTGCTGGAGACCTATCTCGGGGCGGCTCCACGTGGCGGCCGCTCGTTTGTGGCCGCTATGCAGGTGTGGCTGAAGGAGAAGTTGTTTCTCAAGAGTGAGATCAAAAAGCAGCTCCGCCAGCTCCAGGCTGAGTTCACAACCACCAAGCCCACAACCGCTGAGCCGCAGATCCCGGAGCTGCTGTTCAGTGAGCACCACCTCTCCCATGCCGGCGCGGCGTTCTACCCCAGCCCGTTTGAGCGGGCGGTGGTGCTCTGCATGGATGGTGTGGGGGAATGGGCGACAACATCCGCTTGGCTGGGAGAGGGCTCCGAGCTCAAGCCGTTATGGGAGATCAGCTTCCCTCACTCCCTGGGTCTGCTCTATTCCGCATTCACCTACTACTGTGGCTTCAAGGTCAACTCTGGGGAGTACAAGCTGATGGGGCTGGCTCCATATGGCGAGCCCAGCTATGTGCAGCTGATCAAGGATCATCTGATTGATATCAAGCCCGATGGCACTTTTCGGCTCGATTTGAGCTACTTCAAGTACCACCGCGGCTTCCGCATGACCGGCCGCAAATTTCACCGCTTGTTTGGCCGGCCTCCTCGTAAGGGCGAAACCGAGCTCAGCCAGTTCCATATGGATCTGGCCGCCTCCATCCAGGTGGTCACGGAAGAGATTGTGATCAAGTTGGCTCGCTCTCTGCAGGCGGAGACCGGTGCTCGACATCTCTGCCTGGCTGGGGGGGTTGCCCTGAATTGTGTGGCGAATGGCAAACTGCTGCGCGAAGGGATCTTTGACAAGATCTGGATCCAGCCCGCCAGTGGGGATGCGGGATCGGCTCTTGGGGCTGCCCTGGTGGCCTGGTATCAACAGGAGCATCAGCCTCGGCAGCCCCAGGCGACGCTGGCCGGCGGTGACGGCATGAAGGGCACCTACCTGGGGCCCCACTTCTCCAACGAGCAGGTCCGTCGCTATCTGCAGGGCATTCAGGCTCCTTTTCAGGAACTGAACGACGACGTGCTGTTCGAGCAGCTGGCGGCGCTGTTGGATGAGGGCAAGGTGATCGGTTGGTTCAATGGGGCGATGGAATTCGGGCCGCGGGCTCTGGGGGCGCGGTCGATCATTGGTGATCCACGCAATCAGCAGATGCAGAGCGTGATGAATCTGAAGATCAAGTATCGGGAAAGTTTCCGGCCATTTGCACCGTCTGTGCTTGAGGACGCTGTCTCCGAGCAGTTTGAGCTGCAGGAATCCAGTCCCTACATGCTGCTGGTGGCTCCGGTTAAGCAGGAGCTGTGCAAGCCGATGACAGCCGAGCAGCAGGAGTTGTTCGGGATCGAGAAGCTGAACGTGCCGCGTTCGGAGCTGCCGGCGATCACCCATGTCGATTACTCCGCCCGTGTTCAGACCGTCAGCCGCGCCACCAATCCTCGCTACTACGGTCTGATTGAGGCCTTCCAGCGCCGCACCGGCTGTCCTACGGTTGTGAACACGTCGTTCAACGTGCGTGGCGAGCCAATTGTGTGCACTCCGCAGGATGCCTACCGTTGTTTCATGCGTACCGAAATGGATGTGCTGGTGCTTGAAAACAGCCTCTTGCTCAAGGCGGACCAACCCACCCAGGAGCGTGATGAACACTGGAAGCAGGAATTCGAGCTGGACTGAGTGATGCATCACCCTTCGCCGCCTCCGACCCGTCGCCAGTTGCGCGATTTCGGCCTGCTGATCGGGATTGTGCTGCCCGTCCTGATCGGATGGCTTCTGCCTGCACTGCACGGTCACCCCTTTCGCAGCTGGACGTTGTGGCCTGCCATACCGGCCATCAGCCTCGGATTATTGGCTCCCCGTGCGCTGGTCTGGCCATACCGCGGCTGGATGGCTCTGGGCCATGCGCTGGGCTGGGTGAATGGTCACCTGATCCTGGGTGCCTTGTTTGTGCTGGTGCTTCAGCCGATCGCCTTCGTGATGCGGCTCACGGGGCACGACCCCCTGCGTCGCCGTCGCACAGCTAGCGTCAGCAGCTACCGCGAGATCCGGCCTGACACCGCCGTGAATCTCACCCGGATTTTCTGAATTACCCCTTCAACATCCTCTGATGGAAGCCTTTCTCGATCTAGCCAAGGACATCTGGGACTTCCTCAAGGTTCGCAAGAAATACTGGCTGGCTCCCTTGATCATCACGATGGTGCTGATGGGTGCGCTGCTGGTGTTCTCTCACGGTTCAGTGGTGGCACCGTTCATCTACTCGATCTTCTGAGGCCTCACGACCCCCCAGCGCTCCATGCAGGAGGGCTGGGGGCGTGATGGGGAGGAGTTAACCCCCGAAGTGCCGGATCACGGCATCGGCGAAGCCGCTGCAGCTCACGGGCTCCACGCGGGGCTCCATCAGCCGCGCCAGGTCGTAGGTGACCTCCTTGTTGGCGATGGCGGCGCTCAGGCCGGCGGTGATCAGATCCGCCGCCTCCTGCCAGCCCATGTATTCGAGCATCATCACGCCGCTGAGGATCACCGAGCCGGGGTTGATGCGATCGAGGCCGGCGTGCTTCGGGGCGGTGCCGTGGGTGGCCTCGAAGATGGCGGCGTTGTCGCCGATGTTGGCGCCGGGGGCCATGCCCAGGCCGCCCACCACGGCGGCGGCGGCATCGGAGATGTAATCGCCGTTGAGGTTGAGGGTGGCGAGGATCGAGTAATCGGCCGGGCGCGTCTGGATCTGCTGGAAGATGCTGTCGGCGATGCGGTCGTCCACCAGCACCATCTGCTTCCACTGGCCGTTGCCGTGGGTGGCGCCGATGGCATCAAGCACCCCCTGCACCTCAGCGCAGATCGCGTCCTTCTTCTCGGGGGTGAGGGCGTCGTACCCGGGGTCCACCAGGCGGGCGTTGGCTTCGATGCTCAGCTTGGGGTTGCTGTCGGCGTTATCGAGGATCCAGCTCTCGCGCTCGGTCACGCAGTCGGCCCGGAACTCGCTGGTGGCCAGCTCGTAGCCCCAGTCGCGGAAGGAGCCTTCCGTGAACTTCATGATGTTGCCCTTGTGCACCAGGGTCACGTGGCGCTTGTCG
>JBJTHL010000115.1:0-26168 GCA_046094445.1 Vulcanococcus sp. | reverse complement strand
TCGAGCAGATGGACCGGGCTGACATCCTCTCCGCCCTGCGCTGTCTCGCCTGCGATCCGCAGCTGCAACCCCATGTGGAGTGGCTGGGCACCTTCTGGAGCCATGCCGTGGCCCCCTCAACGCCGATCCCCGATCTGAAGCTGCAGATCCAGGCCTGGCAGCAGCATTTCGCGGCCCTCTTCGGCGATGCGGCCCTGGCACGGGTGCAGGGGTTCTCCCCACCGGAAATGGCCCTCCCCAACCATCCAGACACACTCTTCGCCCTGGTGAGCGCCCTGCGGGAGTGCGGCTACCGCTGGCTCCTGGTGCAGGAGCACAGCGTGGAGACCCTGACGGGCCACCCCCTGAGCCGCGAGCAGTCGCTGCTGCCCAACCGGCTGGTGGCCCGCAGCTCCAGCGGCGAGCAGGTCACGATCACCGCCCTGATCAAGACCCAGGGGTCGGACACCAAGCTGGTGGGTCAGATGCAGCCCTGCTACGAGGCCCTGGGGCTGGAGCGCCTGCAACTGGGGGGCCTGGTCATCCCACCGCTGGTGTCGCAGATCGCCGATGGTGAAAACGGTGGCGTGATGATGAATGAATTCCCGTCCGCCTATATCCAGGCCAACCACCGGCTCGCCGGCACCGCCGATCACGGGGGCTCACAGGGCACCACGGTGGCCCTCAATGGCTCGGAGTACCTCGATCTGCTGGAGGCCGCCGGTCTCAGCGAGGACACCTTCCCGAGCATCCAGGCCGTGCAGCAGCACAAGCTGTGGCATGCCATCGGCAAGGCCAACACAGCGGAAGACGTGGAGGCGACAATCGCCAACCTGCAAGCCAGCGATCCCGGTTTCTCCATGGCCGGCGCCTCCTGGACCAACAACCTCAGCTGGGTGGAGGGCTACGCCAACGTGCTGGAGCCGATGCAGGAGCTCAGCGCCCGCTTCCACCAGCGCTTCGATCCCCTGGTGGCGGCCGACTCCAGCATCACCGCCACCGAGCCCTACCAGCAGGCGCTGCTGCACCTGCTGCTGCTGGAAACCAGCTGCTTTCGCTACTGGGGACAGGGAGCCTGGACGGACTACGCCCGCGAGATCCACCGGCGCGGCGTGGCACTGCTGGACGCGCCGCTGCCACCAGGCTGAAGGCGCCGAGGCGTCAGCCTCAACCCTGAGCGATCAACCCCATGATCGCCATCACCAGCAGGGCGGCGCTGGCCAGAAAGCTGATGCCAAAGCCCGGGCCGCGCTTGGCGGGGTCGATGCGGTAACCCACGCCGTAGGCCACGCGGCCGCCCACCCAGATGAACCCCAGCAGGGAGGCCCACTCGGGGGAGCCCAGCAGCACCGCCAACCAGAAGGTGGGCAGGAAGAACACCAGCTGCTCGAGGGTGTTCTGCTGCACCCGCAGAGCCCGTTCGAAGCCCTCAGGACCACTGCTGGCCGGCGGTTTCACCCGGAGCTGCACCCGCGCCTGGCCCACCGCCATGGCCGTGCCCTGGTAGGCGATCAGGGCCGCCAGGCTCACGGCGACGGGCAGGGTCGGGAGGGTCATGGCTGGCAGGGGGAAGATTCAGGCAGCCTCGCGCGTTGCCTGCCGTTCCATGCGGTTGAGGTGGGCCAGTCCCACATGCAGGCTGTCGCAGAACAGGCAGGTGCCATCCACGCACACCTGGAACAACGGGCCACCGCTGGCCTGGAACTGGTGGATGGTGCCGCCGCGGGCGCCGACAACAACGGGTTCACTGGCCATGGGTAGACGGTCCTCAGGGATCGGCCAGAGGATGGCGAGGGCGCAGGGCTTCGGCCATCGGTGGAAATACCGATCGGCGTCGGCGTCAGACCAGGGAGCGACCGCGCCAGGTCCAGCCCTGACCGGTGCTTGTTTTCCAGATGCTGGCCGGCACGATCGCCGCGATCAGCAGCGCCCCCAGCCAGCTCAGCCCCCAGTACCGCGGGCGCAGGCCCAAGCGGCCCCAGCGCCACAGCCCCTGGCACAGCAGCAGCAGGATGCCGGCACCTGCAGGCAGCAACAGGGGCCAGTCGGGCAGGCCAGCAGCCAGGCTGCGGCCGATCGCCAGCAGGGCCAGGGCCCAGGGACCGGCGAACAACAGCAACACCACCGCGGCGCTGCCGCCGGCCTTCACCAGGCTGCGATCAAGACCCAGGAACCAGTTCTTGGTCCAGCCCTCCCACAGGGCCGCCAGGTTGCGGTACATCCGCAGATCCAGCAGCTCCACACCCACCAGGTAACGCAGCCGCCTGCCGGAGCCTTTGATCCGCCGGGCCAAGGTGAGGTCTTCCACCACCACGTCGGCGATGGCGGCATGGCCGCCCACAGCCTCGTAGCTGGTGCGGCTGAACAGCATGAACGGGCCGGCGGCGAAGGCGGTGGGATCGGCGGGATCGTTGGTGCGCTGCAGCGGAAACACCATGCCCAGCAGGGCCGACACGATCGGCTGCACCAGCCATTCGGCCAGGCAGCCACACTGCAACCGCGGCGCCAACGACAGCAGGTCAGCACCCTCGCGCCTGGCATCGGCCAGGGCCGCCGCCAGGGCCGGCGGCTTCAGGCGCACATCGGCGTCGATGAACAGCAGCCAATGCCGCTGCGAGTCACCGTCGGGCCACGGGTGGGCGGCAGCCCGGCTGGCCGCCCAGTTCTTGCCCACCCAGCGCTCAGCCTGCGGACGCGGACCGGCCTCCAGGAGGGTGGCGCGCGGATCAGCGGCGATCGCGGCGCGGGCCAGCTCGGCGGTGGCATCGCTCGAGCCGTCGTCGATCACCAACAGCTGCCAGGGAACCCCCGGATCGTGGCTGGCCTGGACGGCCTGAATGCAGGCGGTGATGTTGTCGGCCTCGTTGTAGGCCGGAATCACCACCCGCAGGAACAGGTCAGGCGCAGCGGCAGGCGGGGCCTCCAGGGGGTGAAGCCGCGGGGCACGGCCCACCCGCAGCTCGAGCAGCAGCAGAAGCAACGCCAGCCCGGCCGCCGGCAGCCATGCGATCGCCTGCAGGATCAACCGTCGAGCCCCGTCGTGCGCTCCCAGCCTGTCAGCTCCCGGCGGTAGGCCTGCCACTGACGCCGTCGCAGTCGCTCATAGGCCTGGCAGAACGGTTCCCCCAGGGCCTCGCGCAACACACCATCCGCGGCGAAGGCCTCCAGGGCCTCCCCCAGGGAGCCCGGCAAGGGCGTGCAGGAGCCGGATGCCAGGGGATCGGCGTAGTTGTCGTTGTCGCGGCGGGGTCCGGGATCGAGCTGGCGGACGATGCCATCGAGCCCGGCCGCCAGCACCGCCGCCTGCAGCAGGTAGGGATGGGCGGCACCATCCGGCAGGCGCAGCTCCAGCCGCTGGCCATCGGGGATGCGCACCATATGGGTGCGATTGTTGCCGGTGTAGCTGATGCCGGCCGGACTCCAACTGGCCCCTGAGCTGGTGGGCGACGCTGCCAGGCGGCGGTAGCTGTTCACCGTTGGATTGGTGAGGCAGCACAGGGCCGGGGCATGGGCGATCAGACCGCCGAGGAAGTGGTAAGCGAGCGAGGAGAGGCCGAGGGTGCCGCTGGGGTCGTGAAAGGCGTTGCGGCCCTCGGCATCCCAGAGGGAGAGATGGGTGTGGCAGCCGTTGCCGGTGAGGGCGCCGAAGGGCTTGGGCATGAAGCTGGCCCGCAACCCCTCCGCCTCCGCCAACGACTTCACCATCACCTTGAAGAAGGCGTGGCGATCGGCGGTGGTGAGGGCATCGGCATAGGTCCAGTTGAGTTCGAACTGGCCGTTGGCATCCTCATGGTCGGCCTGATACGGACTCCAGCCCAGGGTCTGCATCCCCTCCAGCAGGGAGGCGATCAAGGGATAACGGCGCATCAGAGCCAGCTGGTCGTAGCAGGGTTTCTCCTGGGTATCGGCCCGGTCGGCGATGGCGGCGCCATCGGGCTGCAGCAGAAAGAACTCCGCCTCAACGCCGCTGCGCAGCTGATAGCCGAGGGCGGCGGCCCGCTGCTGTTGTTGGCGCAGAAGACGACGCGGGCACTGGCCCATGGGCTCGCCATTGAGCGTGAGTTCCGCAGCAACCCAGCCCACCTCCGGTTGCCAGGGCAGGCGCATCAGGCTGGTGGGATCTGGGATCGCCATCACATCGCCGTCGGCGGGGCTCAGATCCAGCCAGGCGGCGAAGCCGGCAAAGCCCGCCCCATCGGCGGCCATCGCCGGGATCGCCGCAGCGGGCACGAGCTTGGCCCGCTGGGTGCCGAATAGATCGGTGAAGGAGATCAGCAGGAAGCGCAGCTCCTGCTCGTGGGCCAGGCTGGCGAGATCGGTCATGGGGCTGGGGGTGGGGCTTGCAGCAGCTGCGCCACGATCCGGCGCAGCTGCTGCTGTTCAGCCGGGCTGCTGTGGGGGTTGCCGGCGCGATGCCCCAGCACGGAATCGAGCACGTGCAAGCTGGCGCCGGGGATGGCGGCTGCATCAGCGGCCATGTCGTCGACCGTGAAGTAGAGGTCGCGGTTGCAGGCCACCACCGCTGCGCGCGCCTGAATCCTGCCCAGGGCCGCAGGCAGATCGGCACCGGGGGCCACATCGTGGGCCAGCCAGGTGTCAAGCATGGCGATCAGATCGCGAGGGTCGTGGCGGCGGTAGGCCGGCAGCCACTGCTGCTCCACGTGGTCCTCCACCGAACCTTCAACGATGGTGCGGAAGAACGGCTGGCTGGCTGCCCAGCTGGCGTAAATCAGCGCATAGGTGCGCAGTCCCTGCTCCGGCACACCAGTGAAGCCGCTGCCGTTCCAGTGGGGATCGGCGGTGAGGGCCTGGCGCAGGCTCAGCAGGAACAGGCGGTTGTGGGGAGCGGTGCGGGCGGTGCCGCACACACAGCAGATCCGCTCCACGATGCCGGGATGGCTGATCGCCCACTGGTAGGCCTGCTGTGCCCCCATCGACCAGCCGTAGATCAGAGGCAGCCGGCTGACGCCGAAGCGCTCCTCCAGCAGGCGCTTCTGAGCGGCGACATTGTCGGCATGGCTCACGCACCAGCCCTGCTCCGCCAGGCCCATCACCCCATGGCTGGGGCTGCTCGACACCCCATTGCCGAACTGGCCGGCGAGCACGATGCACCAGCGCTCGGAATCCAGCACCGGCCCGGCGATCCAGGCGAGATCAGCGGGCCGAGCGCCATAGGAGCTGGGAATCAGCACCAGATTGGAGCGATCAGCATTGAGTTCACCGATCTGGAGGTAGCCGATGCCGGCGTCGGGAATGGTGCGGCCGCAGCGCAACGGCCAATCACCGAGGGCAAACAGCTCCGTAGCCGGCGCCGTCATGCCGGCAGGCCGAGGCTGGGCAGGCGACGGAGAAGATCGCGATGCACCGCCAGATAACCACGATCGAGATGCTGCAGCCGTGGGCCGATCCAGCGATGGGCAGCTGGCAGGGCGTGAAAGGGCAGGGAAGGATAGAGATGGTGTTCGGCGTGGAACGGCATGTTCCACATCAACCAACGCACCGGCGCGATGGTGAGCGTGGTGCGGGTGTTGGCGAGGCCGTCATCGCCATAGGCGCAGCCGCTGTGCTCAGCCAGCAGCAGAGCGCGAAGCAGGGGCTGGCCAATCGCCAGGGGCAGCAACCAGTTCCAGAGCAGAAAGCCATTCGCCCCGATCAGCGACAGACCGGCCAAGGATCCGTACACGGCGAACTGCAGGCGGATGGAACGCCGCACCTGCGGGATCAGCTCCGAGCTCATGAAGGGGATCGTCTGCAGATCACCCCAAAGCAGGCGGGCATGGCCCCGGACCTTGCCGGTCCACCAGGTCCAGCCGCTCAGCTCGCGCAGGTAGGCGCCCAGACTGGTGGGCACGGGATCCTCCAGCTCGGGATCCAGGCCGGGCTGATGGGTGTAGCGGTGATGCCACTGGTGGTAGCGGCGGTAATAACCGGCGTTGTAGAAGCTCAGCAGCCCCATCAGCCAGGCCACGCCGTCGTTGAGGCGCCGGCTGCGGAACACCGTGCGGTGGCAGCACTCGTGCAACGGTGCAAAGCAGGTGGCCAGGCCCACACCGCTGATCAGCAGGCCCGCCAACCGCAGCGGCCAGGGCAGTGCAGCCGAGCGCCAGAGCAGCCCCCCCAGCACGATCGTGAGCAGGTGGGAAACCAGCCGGCGCCAGCCCGGCCCGTCGCGCAGGGCGTTCAACGCGGCCAGAGGCTCGCGCGCGATCAAGGGTGGAGTTACCGTTGCCATGGCGCCATCCCATCAGTGCAGCGGCCTCGGTTTCGGTAGGGATTGCCACCGTTGGCGGGAAGGGCCTGGCTCAATCCCAGCCCGCCAGCACCAGCTTGCCCAGGGTGGTGTGGCTTTCGATGCGCTGATGGGCCAGCCGCAGGTTGGCGGCGTTGATCGGCCCCAGCACCTGCTGCAGGGTGGTGCGCAACCGGCCGGCTTCCACCAGCTCCGCAACCTTGCCGAGCAGCTCGCCCTGGGCCGCCATATCGGCGGTGTGGAACAAGGAACGGGTGAACATCAGCTCCCAGTGGAGCGAGAGGCTTTTGCGCTTCAGCGCCAGCACATTGATCGCCTCCGGAGCCGGGTCGTCGATCAGGGCCAGGGCGCCCTGGGGAGCCAGCACCTCCACCAGCTGGCTGAAGTGCTGATCGGTGTGGGTCAGACCCACGGCCCGCTGCACCGCCGTAATGCCCAGGGCCTGCAGCTGGGGGCCGAACGGCTGGTGGTGGTCGATCACCCGCTGCACCCCCAGCTCCTGCAGCCAGGCGCGGCTCTCGGGCCGAGAGGCCGTGGCGATCACGGTCTGGCCGGTGAGCTGAAGGGCCAGCTGCACGAGGATCGACCCCACACCGCCGGCGCCACCCACCACCAGCAGGGCCTCGCCGTGGTGGGCCTGAGGCCCCTGCAGGAGCCGAAGTCGATCAAACAGCAGTTCCCAGGCGGTGATCGCCGTGAGCGGCAGGGCAGCCGCCTCGGCGGCCGAAAGGCTGCTGGGGCGGTGCGCCACCAGCCGGGCATCCACCAGCTGCAGGGCGCTGTTGCAGCCCGGGCGGTTCAGGGCGCCGGCATACCAGACCCGATCGCCGGCAGCAAAGCCGTTCACGCCGGTGCCCACCGCCTCCACCGTGCCGGCCGCATCCCAGCCGAGCACCCGCCAGGAGCCATCGGTGGGGGCATCGCGGCGGCGCACCTTGGCATCCACCGGGTTCACGGCGATGGCCTCAACCCGCACCAGGAGATCTTCGGGGCCGGGGGTGGGATCCGGAAGCTGAATGTCGACCAGAGAGAGCGGATCATCCGCTGATCGCGACTGCTGATAGCCGATGGCGCGCATGCTGAACAGACGTCAGAGAAGGGTGTGCAGCAGCTGGCGGTGCACCGCCGTGCTCTCCTGCAGGGCGGTGATGGCACTGCTGGTGGGCGGCTGATCCAGGGCGGCCAGCCAGCTGGCCAACAGATCTCCGGGGCGAACGGCGGGATCGCTGAGGTCCACACAGCCGCAACCGATGGCGGCAGCGGCGGCGCGCACCTTGGGGTCGTAGCTCAGGGCCGCCAGGGGGGCCCCGGCCAGACCGGCCAGGATCAGGGCATGGAGCCGCATCGCCAGCACCAGCCCGGCGCTGCGGAACACCGCACTGGCCTCCCGCGGCAGCAGCGCCTGCAGCTCGCGGCTGCGGCGCCGCAGGCCCTCACCCATCAACCCCTCGGCGCTGAGCTGGTGCAGCAGGCCGCAGTCCTGCCCGCGGTGGAATGGCAGCCACAACACCTCGCGGTTCTGCTGCTCAGCCAGCTGCTCGAGGGCCTGCAGATAGGGACGCCACGCTTCACCGGCCAGCAGGGGCGTGGGCCGCCAACACACCACGATCGGCCCACCCCGGCCGATCCAGGGCTGACGGGGCAGGGCCCACACCGCATCGGCACCATGGGAGGCCCGTCGCCCCAGCCGAGCGGCCAGGGCCGCCGATTCAGGATCACGCCAGCTGATGCCTGTCACAGCCGGCAACAGCGCCCGCACCAGCAGGCGGCTGCGGCGACGGCGCAGCGGCCCCAGTCCCTGGGCCCAGAGCAGCACCGGTTTGCCCTGCAAACGGGCGGCCTGAATCAGGGCGCCGTAGTAGAGGAGGCTCTTAAAACTGGTGGCATCCTGGAGCAGGCTGCCGCCGCCGAGCACCAGCGCCCGGCAGCGACCCAATGCCGCCAGCACAGCCTTCAGGCGGCGGCGCGGCACGGTGGCCACACCGAAACGGGCTTGCACCTGGCCCTCGTCGTGGGCCGTCACCAGCGGGGTCAGGCCTGTTGGAAGCTCGCGCAGCAGCGCCTCCAGCAGGGCATCGTCGCCGAGATTGTGCTCGCCGTAGTAGCCGCACAGCAGCACAGGCCTGGTGTCGGCCGCCCCCGGCCGAGAAATCGGATGCGCCGCCAATGAACCGCCGCCATCTGCCGCGCAGCTTGGCACCAGAGCGGCTTCAGGCGCTGGCGGCCAGCCGCTGTCGCACCAGCACGATGCAGGAATCGATCAACTCCCGTGCGGCATTGAGGCTGGAGGCCGTGCCCACCAACTCGCCACTGCTGTGGCGGATTTCATAGGCCCCTTCGCAGAGAGGGTGACCCACCAGGCGCACCCGGCAGCCGCGGTGCGTCCAGCAAGGAACGGGGCTGATGGCAGCCATCCCGACGGAGCAGACGCAGGCACTGAACCGCAGCGGGGAGACTTCGGCAACCGCCGATGTTGGCGTTCAGACCGTCAGCAGGGCCGTGAGACGGGTGCGGAAATCGCCTTTGGGCATCCCGCCGCGGATCTCGCCATGGATGGTGAATTCACCCTCCGGGTCACTCACCACCAGATACGTGGGCCATCCCATGCCCTGCTTATTGGGGTACTGGGCCAGAAGCACACGCCGGTAGCGGCGGTAGAGGTCGGTGTCCTGCAGCATCACGCTCACAAACGTGCAGCCCAGCTCGTCGCACACCGCAGCGTCGTAATGGCTCATGCGATGGCACGTGCCGCAATCCTCGGAGCTGAACTTGAGGACGTGCAGCATGGGCCTGGTGTGCGCTGTCTGCAGGTTAGTCAGGGTTGGCAAAGCGGTGGTCAACCGTCGCCGTTGAAGCGCTCGTCGAGCACCCGCTGCAACACATCCGCGCGCGATCGCAAACCCCATTCCTCCTTGAGGGCGTCGAGCCGGGCGAGATGACAGAAGCGCAGCTCGGTGGCGATCCGCACCCGCTCACCACCGAGAAAGGGAAGACGCTCCATCGGTGCCGCCTCAGGGTTTTGAGGCAACGATGCGAAGGCAGGGCCGCCCTGTCAACGGGTGGCGGGGGGACGGTGAATCGGCCGAGCCTTCAGCGGGATGGTGGCCTTGCCGGGGCTGGCGGGCTGAGCGGGCTGGGTCATGACCGAAACAGCGAAGGGCGTGGAGTCATCCACTCCGATGGTCCGTGCCGTTGAGCCAGGGTGCTGTAGCCGAACACACGTTCGGGGTCAGCGGGTCTGGTTTTCCAGGGTGTCGAGGCCCTGGCGCAGCAGCCGCTGGCCCTGGTCGATCAGGCGCTGCTGGTCAGTGCGGAACTGGCAACTGGCGGTACGGAACTGCACCGTGCGGCTGAAGGGCACGTACCAGATGGCGTCGAGCTTGCAGAACTCACGGCCCTGCTTCCCCGGCACGGCGCGCAGCAGCTCACCGGACAGGCAGCGGTAGCCATCGCGCTGCGGCCCCTCCCGCAGGCAAGTGCCGAGGTTCTTGACAACCAGCTCGCGGTTGTCCCGCCGGAATGCAGCGTTGGCGTATCCCGCGAACGACACCGGATCCGGGCTGAAGGGAGCGGCGAATGCCGCCGCCGGCCACAGACCAGCGGCAAGCAGGAGGGTCAGACGAGACGACAACGCCATCAAGGCCTCGCAGGTGGCGCCATTGTTAGGGACGATCACAGGGGCTGTCGATGGGGATCTGGCAACTGTGGGCGGCGGGAGCAGCCCTGTTCGCGGCCATCACGGCGGTGCTCGCCAAGCTGGGGCTGCAGGGGATCGACGCCAACCTGGCCACATTGCTGCGAACGCTGGTGGTGGCGGGCGCCCTCAGCCTGCTGCTGTTGGCCAGCGGCCAGCTGTCCTGGCCGCAGCTCCAGACCCTGCCGCGCGCCAGCCTCAGCGCGCTGGTGCTCTCAGGCCTGGCCACCGGCGCCTCCTGGATCTGCTACTTCCAGGCGCTGCAGCTGGGGCCGGTGTCGCGGGTGGCACCGCTGGACAAGCTCAGCGTGGTGCTGGTGGCGGTGTTCGGGGTGGCCGTGCTCGGGGAACAGCTCAGCGGCCGGGGCTGGATCGGTGTGCTGCTGATGACCCTCGGCGCTGCGCTGGTGGCCTGGCCAGACTGAGGGCATCGCAGCGGAGCTGATCGATGAGCCTCTCCCAGGAGACCTGCATCCCGTGCCGTGGGTGGGGCCAGCACGCTGACGGCGGCAGACGTGGCCAGCCTGCTCCGGGAGCTGCCCCACTGGCAGGTGGTGGAGCACCACCATCTGCAGCGGCGCTGGAGCTTTGCTGATTTCCAGGCGGCGCTCCACTGGATCAACGAGGCCGGTGCGATCTGCGAGCAGCAGGGGCATCACGCTGATTTTCAGCTGGGTTGGGGCTACAGCGAGGCCGTGATCTACACCCACGAGGTGAATGGCCTCACCCGGGCCGACTTTGTGCTCGCCGCCCGGCTGGATGCCATCACCGGCTGAAGCCAGCCGACAAAAACAGCCCCGGACGGGGCTGTGTGAGGAGGCTGGCTTCAGGAGCAGAGAAGCGTTGCAGCGCATCTCTGGCCATGGGGGCAAATACTCACAACAATGCCAACACAGAGGCCGCCACCATCGCTAGACCGTGGCCATGCGCTGGCTCGGCATCACCATCTGCCTGCTCTGGGCGGGTCATCAGCTCACCAGGCTGATCAGCGCGGTGCGCCAAGTGCTGCAGCGCGATCCCCTCAGCCGGGCCTTTGGCCTGGAACTGGAGCGTCGGGGTGTTGTGCGCCATCCTCTGGCGCGGGGCTGATCAGCACCACCGAGCAGTAGCCCTGCTCGTGCAGGGCGTTGGCGGCGGGCAGGCTGGCGGAGGCATCCTCGACCAACAGCAGCACCAACTGATCGCGATCCGGTGCCAACGCAGCCAGCCGCTGGGGCAGGTCGCTCAGGCCCTCAGGGCAGCGGGTGTCGAGCACCGCAGCGCCGTAGGCCATCAGGGTCTTCAAGGCTGAAGGGCCCACCACCCGGACTCCGGTCTTGCTCATGCGCTGCGTGGCCATGGCCCACCATGCTGCTGGTGCGATGTGGGCGGCAAGGTCGCCGTTGCTGCAGCGGCCTGGCGCTGGCCAGGGCTCTGGCGGCCGATGCGCTGGCTGATCTCGCGGCTGCGGGCCTGATAGCGGTGCACCACCGGCAGCCGCTCCCGCTCGTACTCCACCAGGGCCTGCCGAGGATCAGCGGGGCCCCTGGCCAGCGCTTGGGCCAGAGCCAGGGCATCCTCCAGGCCGGCGGTCATGCCGCGCGCCTGGGAGGAGCTCATGGCATGGCCGGCATCCCCCAACAACGCCACCCGCCCCTCCACCAGTTGGGGCAGCGGATCGAGATCGAACGACCAGTTGGCCACCACCGCCTGCGGTGGCGTTGCCGCGATCAGGCTCGCCGCTTGCGGATGCAACCGCGCCAGCGCCTCCTCCGGGATGGGCTGCTGCAGGAGCCGGCGTTGCTGATCGCGGCTGGGGGGCAGCGGCTCCTCCACGAAGAAGCCCCAGTGCGTGCGGGGGCGGCCCTCGGCGTCGGGCCCGAGATCAAAGGCGTTCACGTAGATGCCACGCCCGCGGGCATACACGTAGAAGGCCCCATCGGTGCAGAAGGTGTCGTCGGCCACCACACCGCGCCACACGCGATCGCCCAGGTAGTTGAGGTGGTGGGCGGCGGCCAGCCGCGGCGCCACCCGTGAATGGATCCCATCGGCGGCGAGCAGCAGATCGCCCGTCCAGCAATCGCCATTGGCAAAGAAGGCCGACACCTCGGCATCGGTCTGCTGCCAGCCGATCAACTCGGCACCGGCCACCACCCCGCCCGGCGGCAGGCCTTGCAGGAGGGCCTGCAGCATGGCCGGACGATCGATCAGCAGCGAGGGCTGGCGCCCTGGTTCCTGATCCGCCGGGGTATCGCTGATGGTGTCGCCACGCAGGTTGCGCACCTCGAAGCGACGCACCGGCTGGCCGCTGGCCTGCACCCGCTCCAGCAGGGCAGCATCGCCACCGGTTGCGATCGCCTCCACCCCGCTCGACACCAGCAGAATCCCGCAGCCATCGGTGCGCGGCTGGGGAGCCCGCTCGAACACACACACGCGATGGCCCTGGCCCAGCAGCAGCCGCGCCAGATACAGGCCGGTGCTGCCCGCGCCGATCACGGCGATGCGCAACGAGCCGGATGCCATGCCTGCGACTGCGAGTTCAGCCATTCAGGCCCATGGCGGGGCCTGAGTCCGGTGTGCACGGCAACAGTCCAGGCAACGGGCGGGCGCTTCCATGCCGCCACCGCCCGCCCCAGGCCGATGGAGTCAGCACCACGCCGCACACCTCTGCGCGGAGCGGCTCTGCTGCGCGACCCCAGCCTGAACAAGGGCACGGCCTTCAGCGCGGCGGAGCGCCAGGCCCTCGGCCTGGAAGGACTGCTGCCGCAGCAGCAGGAAAGCCTGGAGCTGCAGGTGCAGCGGGCCTGGGAAGCCTTCGGCCAGCTCAACGCCGATCTGGAGCGCCACCGTTTCGTGGACGGGTTGCGGCGCAGCAACCAGGTGCTGTTCCACCGCTTCCTGGCCGACCACCTGGAGGCGGTGCTACCGATCGTGTACACCCCAACCGTGGGGGCTGTGATCCAGAGCTTCAGCCGCAGCTATCGCACACCCCTGGAGGGGATCTTCCTCAACGCAGGCCAGACGGGGCGGCTGCGCCAGGTGTTGCGCGACAGCCTGAGCGGCCCCGTGGAGCTGGTGCTGGTGACCGACTCGGAGGGCATCCTCGGCATCGGCGATCAGGGGGTCGGGGGCATCCACATCTGCCAGGGGAAGCTGGCGGGGTACACCCTCTGCGCCGGCTTGAACCCGGAGCGGGCCCTGGCGGTGGTGCTGGATGTGGGCACGAACCGCGAGAGCCTGCTGGCCGATCCGCTGTATCCGGGCCTGCGGCAGAGACGTCTGGACGGCGACGCCTACCTCCGTTTCGTGGATGAGTTCGTGACGGCGGTGCAGCAGGACTGTCCGGGGGCCTGCCTGCACTGGGAGGACTTCGGCACCAGCCACGCCCGCCTGCTGTTGGAGCGGTACCGCCAACAGCTCCCCAGCTTCAACGACGACATCCAGGGCACCAGCGGCGTGGCCAGCGCCGCGGTGCTGGCCGCCTGCCGCGGCTTGGGCCAGGCGCTCAGCGACCAGCGAATCGTGATCTTCGGTGCGGGCACGGCCGGTTGCGGCATCGCCGATGGCCTGCTGCGGCTGCTGCAGCGGCAGGGGCTCACACCCGAACAGGCCCGCGACAGGCTGTGGGCGATTGACAGGCCCGGCCTGTTGCTGCAGGGCATGGAGGGGCTGTCGCCAGCCGCCGGCGCCCTGGCCCGCGATCCGGCCGAGGTGGCCGACTGGCCGCGGGATGCCGAGGGACGGATCGATCTGCACACCGTGGTGGAGCGGGCGGCACCCACCGTGCTGATCGGCACCTCCACCGTGGCGGGCGCGTTCAACCGCGACGTGGTGGAGGCCATGGCACGCCACTGCGCCAACCCGGTGATCCTGCCCCTCTCCAACCCCACCCGCCTGGCGGAGGCCACCCCCGAGGATCTGCTGCGCTGGAGCGGAGGCCGTGCCCTGGTGGCCACCGGCAGCCCCTTCGCGCCGGTGGTGCGTCCCGAAGGGCGCCGCACGATCGGTCAGTGCAACAACTGTTTCCTGTTCCCTGGCCTCGGCTTCGCCGCCGTGGCGGTGGGGCTTCAGACCATCACCGACACCATGATCGATGCCGGGCTGGAGGCGCTCGCCGCCCAGATTCCCGCCAGTCGCGATCCCCTGGCCCCGCTGATGCCCGCCCTCGATCAGGCGGCCGCCGTGGCGGGTGCCGTGGCGGAAGCGGTGGCGCTGGAGGGGGTGCGCAGGGGGTTGGCCAGCCGTGCCAGCAGCCCCGAACAGGCCAGGCAGCGGTTGCAGGAGCACCGCTGGATCCCCCGGTATCAGCCCCTTGAGGCCCTCACAGCCACAGAATCAGCGCCGTGATCAGGGCGGCCAGCCCCACGCCCAGCAGCACCAGCAGCACCAGGGCCACCACCCCCAGCTTCAGGGTGGTGCGCGGAAACAGCAGGTAGGCCGTGAGCCCCAGGGCGAGGGGCCAGAACGGTGGCAGGAGCAGACAGACCCCCAGCAGCACCAGCAACCGCACCCGCTGCTGACGGCCCTGGGCCAGCTGCTGCGCCTGCTGCTGCTCAGCGAGGTGCAACTGCGTGTGCTCATCGTCGCTCAGCCAGCGCCCGCGCCGGCGGGCCTCCGCCAGCTCCCGCTCCAGGGTTGGCTGCCGTGGCTCAGCCATCGGCCTGAAAGCGCCGACGCCAGGCCAGCTCCTGAGCACTGGCCTCAGGACTGCCCTCCAGGGGGAAGCAGGCCAGAAAGTCCTTGTCGGCCGTGGGCACATAGGGGCCCTGCTTGAGTTCAAACAACACGGCATCCGCCGTGAGGGCCACCAGGGTGTGGAACTGGCCCTCGGCGAGTTCGATGCCCCGCAACGGGCCCTGGGCCTCCAGCCTCTCCTGATGGATCACGGCCCCGTCGGCATCGAGCAGCAACAGGCCGATGGCCCCCTGCAGCACCACAAAACATTCAAAGCCGGCGCCGGCCGTGGCGCGCTGGTGCCGGTGGGGACGCACGTAGGTGCCGGGCTGCAGCACATTCAGGAAGCGCTGGACCGGCTCGCTTTCGGCGTGAAAGTTGTGATTGCAGCGCTGGCGCGGGCTGGAACGCGCCTGGGCCGCCACGGCATCGAAGAGGGCCTGATCGATGGGGCGCAGCCCGACCATGGCGGTGCTCTGGGGTGCCCTTCACCCTGCCACGGGTGGCGGCGGAGCGATGGGAGAGAACCGTCCATCGCTTCAGTCAGCCTTGCGGGCCCCCATGGCCCTGGAACCGGGCATCCGTGACAACCGACACAGTGGAGCCATCTCTGCGGGTGGAAGGTGGGCTGTCCGCTGTTCGGCCGCTGCTGTGCAGACCTGTCTTTACCGCAACAGCCGCGATCGCATGGTGATCCTGCGCTGCATCGGCCCAGGGAGTTACTTCCTCGAGAAGGTGATCTTTCCCTTCGAAACCTGGACCTTCGACGCACCGCACCAGGCCGACGTGGAGCTCTGGTGCCATGGCCTCGGCGGCGCCGAACTGCTGGAGCGCCTGAACAGCGACCAGCTCCAGCTGCTGGATGCGCCAGAGGCGACAGCAGAAGCCAGTGAGGCACTGAACGTAACGATCGATTGCCGGATCGCCGCAGAGGCGGGCAACCAGGCCCTTAAGATTTGATTTCGATTCGCTCCGCGCAGGCCCCCTGTTGAACGACAACCACCCCGTGCTTCAGGCCATGCAGCAGCAGCTCAACGATCTGCTCCTGCGTTACGAGCATCACCCCTGCGAATTCAATCGTTACCAGCTGGTGCGTCAGGAGCAGCGTCTGGCCCAGGTGCGGCCTGAGGGCCTGGTCACGGTCTGATCGAACCCCAAACCCTGATGCACGCCCAGGCGGTTCATCTGCCAGCCGGCGCTGATGTGCGCCGCAGCCTTGAAGACTTGGCTCAACAACACAATCGCTTCGGCTTCGTCCTGAGCGTTGTGGGGAACATGAGCCAGGCCTGCTTCGGCTGTCCTGGCCGGCCTGAGCCCACCGTGCTCCGTGGAGAGCTGGAGATCATCACTCTGCAGGGCACCATCAGTCCGGCGGGTGTGCATCTGCACCTGAGCTTCTCGGATGCCAACTGCCAGGTGTGGGGCGGCCACCTCGAGCACGGCAGCCTGGTGCTGAAGGGTGCCGACCTGCTGGTGGGGTTTGTGGAGGCCGCACCCGAGGCCACCCCTGCCGTGAACCAGAGCGGCCCACGACCCACGACACCGCGGTTGACGATCGCCGTCACCGACGGCTGCCCCTGGTGTACGCGAGCCCTGCGGATGCTGCGCACCCTGGCCATCCCGGTTGAGGTGGTGGCTGGCGAAGCCGGGGTGCGGCTGCCCCAGCTGTACCTCGATGGCCAGCTGATCGGTGGCTACCGCGAACTCACGGAGCTGCACGCCAGCGGCACCCTCGAGCAGCTGCGTGATGGCTGAGCCGGCAGGGCCGGTGCTGCAACGCTGGCAGCTCACCACCCTGGCGGGATGCCAGCTGGCCATTGGTCGATATCCCCGGTTCGCCTACAACGCCAGCGGCGGTGGTGGACTCAGCCAACCGCAGGCCGCCGCCAGCCCCGGCAGCGCCACGGGGCTGGCGTTCGCTGCCGATGCGCTCAACATCCCGCCCCTGGATTGGCGCAGCACCCGCTTCCTGGGGCTGCCCCTGCCTCCGGGACTCAGCATCACCATCGTGCCCGAGCAGTTGCAGGGTGAGCTCGATGGCACGGGCCAGGGGGTGGAGCTGCAGTTCCGCGCCCGCTTCCGATTTCGGCTGAGTTTCGGCCGGGTCTGTCTCTACGCCGCCCCTGATCTGCTGATCAACGCCACGCTGCAGAGCGGCCCCTGCCAGGGGGAACGCCACCGCGCCTGCGGACGCCCCCGCGGCAGCGGTGGCGAAACACGGCTGGTGGGCGTCGCCCGGGTGGAGCCCAGTGGCGATGCCTGGCTGGATCGGTTTCTCGGCCTGCCGAATGAAGCCCTGGCGGAGCTGCACTGCCGGCTCACCCCGCAGCCATGACCGGCAAGCTGCTGATACCGCCACTGATCCTGGCGGTGGCCTGGGGCCAGGAGCTGATCGATCAGCTGCTGTTCGGCGGCCGCTGGAATCTGCCGATGCTGCCACGCGGACCCTGGCTGGGGGTGCTGACCGCCCCCTTCAGCCACGGCGATCTGCAGCACCTGCTGGCCAACAGCCTGCTGTTTCTGCCCCTGTCTTGGCTGGTGCTGCTGCGGGGCCGGCGCGACTATCTGGCGGTGTGGCTCGGGGTCTACGCCGCGGCGATACCGGTCTGGCTGCTGTGGCCCGTGGGCAGCCACGGCCTCTCGGGGGTGGTGTACGGCCTGCTGGGCTACCTGCTGCTGATCGGTTGGCTGGAGAAGCGGCCGCTCTCGATCGTGCTCACGGTGGTGTGCCTGGTGAGCTACGGCGGCGTTCTGCCTAGCCTGATCCCGTTGTTCTCACCGCCGGGAGTGAGCTGGATCGGCCATGCGAGCGGCTTCGCCGGTGGCCTGTTGGCTGCCCTGGCGGTGCATCGTGAATGAACGCCACCTCCCGCCTGTACGGCCGCACCGCTGCAGGCCGCTGCACCCTGCTGCTGGCTGGGCTGCTGGCTGCGGCGCCTCCCCTCACGGCACAACCGTGGGCACCAGGCCAGCAGAGCAGCCGCGACGAAGCCATGGCCGCGGAGCAGCTGCGCCGCGAACCCACCAGCCCTGAGCAACGCCGCCGCTACCTCGGCGCCGCCCACGCCTGGCTCGGGAGCTTCTGGAGCACCCGCCAAACGCCCAGCCTGCTGTTCGCCGGGGATCGCGCCAGCGGCTGCGGCCAGCCGCTGATCCAGCACCCGATGGCCTTCTACTGCCCGCCCAGCCGGGAGATCGCCATGGCCATGAACCTGCGCCGCAGCGTGCGCGCCGCACGCGGCAAGAGCGATCAGGAGCTGCTGCTGTTGGATTTCACGGTGCTGGCCCACGAATGGGGGCACCACGTGAACCGCGAACAGGGGCTGGGCCCCTTCAGCGGCGGCCTGGGCCTCACCGCCAAGCAGGAGGAACTGGCCGCCGACTGGCGCACCGGCATCAGCCTCGGCTGGCTGCTTCGCCAGGGTGTGATCGGGGTCGACGACTTCACCCAGACGGCGAATCTGATGTTCGAGCTGGGCGACTACGAGCTGATCGCACCGCAGCACCACGGCTACCCGAAGGAGCGGTTCCAGGCCCTCACCGCCGGCCTGGCCAGCCAGCTGCCAGTCGGGCAGCGGCTGGGGGAGTGGACCGCCGACACCCGTGAAACCTTCAGCCGGCGCCTTCCCGCTGATCCCAGAAGCAGCGAAGCGGGGCTGCTGCAGTACGACGTGCGCCGTTTCGAGATCGATCGCAGCAACCAGATCGCCACCAACCTGCTGGGGGGGCTGCTGGGGGCGGCCAGCTGCCTGTGGGGCAGTGGGGATCAATGCGCCGCCATGGCGCTGCAACAGGGCAAGGGCCGCGCCGACGGGCGCTACACCCGCCGCACCCTCAGCCTGCACTGCCCAACCAGCCGCTTCGACGTGAGCGACGACGCCTACGACAGCCAGCCGATCCAGCGGGATGGCAAGGGCCAGGCCCCGGTGCTGGCGGCGCGGGATTGCCCGAGCCGACTCAGTGCAGCCGGTAACTGAGCTCGAGCAGCAGGCGTTCCGCCAGCTGGGGATCAATCGCGCGGAACTGGGCCAGGGCACGGTGGCGCTGGTGGGGTTGCAAGAGGCGAAGGTCGGCGATGGCCAGCTCGAGGCAACGGCGATCCAGATCCCGATTCACAGCAATTCTTCAGCGCCCGGATCACAGCGCTCCGCAGCAGCCACCACCAGCGGCCGGTGGCCAGATCAGCAGGTTGCCCTGCCCCCCTTGCCGCCCTCCTGCTGCCGGCGGAGCCGTTGTTCCTGCTCATGCTGCTGCCAGGCCTGCTGCAGATCCACGCGGGTCACGCGGTAGCCGCGGCAACGGGCCCTGAGCAGCAACTCCGCGTCGTTGCGGCAGCCGTGCAGGGCCCGGCGTAGGGGCGGCTGACGCTCCGCATCGCGCACGAGGCGCTCCAGTTCTCGCCAGCTCATCCATTGCCAGCCGGGTTCTGAACCATGACAGAGGAGCAGGGGCCACACCAGAGGTTGCAGGCGAGTCTCCCGAGCCTCCTGAGGCTCAGCCGATCGAGGCCTGGCCCAGCCAGCGATCTGCTGCCGCCATGGTTCACGCCGCTGGGCCAGCCCTTGCAGCACCAGGAGACTCAGCCAACAGCAGGCACGGTCCTGGCGTGCCGTTTTGCAACGAGCTGTGTCTGCATCGGCCACGGGGGCACCGGGATCTCCTAGCAACGCACTCAAGCCTTCTGGGGGCGATGGGCTTCTTCGTTCAACTCACCGAAGCCATCGCCGCGCGCCAGTCGCTGCTGATGACCGGGCTCGACCCCAACCCGGAAATGCTGCAGAGCTGGGCGCAGCGCCGCGGCATGGCCAACCGCTCGTTTCTGAGCCAGGCCCGCCACTGGATCAAGGCGGTGGTGGAAGACACCAGCCCCCATGTGTGCGCCATCAAGGCCAGCCTCGGCTTCTACCAGGCCCTGGGGCCCCTGGGGCTGGAATTGCTGCTGGAGGTGCGCGATCTGGTCCCCCGTGATCTGCCGCTGATCATCGATGCCAAGCACGGGGATCTGAACTCCTCCACGGCCCTGGCGCACTACCTGTTCAAGGATCTGGGGGTGGATGCGGTGACCCTCTCACCGCTGGCTGGGCAGGACATCGCCGCACCGTTTCTGCTCTACGCCGACAAAGCGGTGGTGATCACCTGCCGCAGCTCCAACCCGGCGGCCAAGCGGATCCAGTACCACCCCAGCGAGGCTGATCCGCTGTTTCTGCAGATCGTGCGCGAATGCCAGCTGTGGGGCACGCCCGACCAACTCCTGCTGGAGGTGGGCACCAGCGACCCGGCGGTGCTGGGCCAGGTGCGGCAGGCGGCGCCGGAGCGGGTGCTGATGCTGCGCAGCATCTGGAGCGAGGAGGAACGGCTCGATGGACTGCTGCACGCAGGACTCAACCCGGCGGCCGATGGCCTGCTGCTGCCCCTGCCCCAGAACCTGCTGGTGGAGGACGACCTGAGTGAGCAGGCGGCGGAACTCAAGGCCATGGTCAACCGCCGTCGCGAACGGTGGCTGTCCCAGCAACCCGAACGCCCGGCCGAGAGCTGCGATCTCTGGCTGCCCAACACCGGCACCCCGGCCGCCGTCACCTCCCCGGCCGCGAGCGACCCGCTCGCCAGCCTGATCCTTGATCTGTTCGACATCGGCTGCCTGCTGTTCGGGGAGTACGTGCAGTCCTCGGGAGCCGTCTTCAACTATTACGTCGACCTGCGCCAGATCATCTCCGACCCGAACCTGTTCCATCGCGTGCTGCACAGCTACGCCACACTGTTGGAGCAGCTGGAGTTCGACCGCATTGCCGGCATCCCCTACGGCTCGCTGCCCACCGCCACCGGGCTGTCGCTAGCGCTGCACAAACCGCTGATCTACCCGCGCAAAGAGGTGAAGGCCCACGGCGCCCGCCGCCTGATCGAGGGCGACTTCAACAACGGTGACACCGTGGTGGTGGTGGACGACATCCTGATCACCGGAGGCAGCGTGCTGGAAGGAATCGGCAAGCTGGAGAGCTCCGGCCTGGTGGTGCGCGATGTGGTGGTGTTCATCGACCACGGCGGCGAGCGCGATCGCCACGCCCGTGAGCGGTTGGCAGGGGCGGGCTACCGCACCCATGCCGTGCTCGACATCGCCCGCATCACGGCGGTGCTGCTGGAGGCCGGCCGGCTGACGGCGGAGCAGGCGGCGGTGCTGGGCTGATGGGATCGGCCATCGTGCGGGCGGAGGGTCTGGGCAAGACCTTTCGCGTGGCGGTGAAGCAACCGGGGCTGGCCGGCAGCCTGCGCCACCTGATCCGGCGGCGCTATCGCGATGTGGCGGCGGTGCAGCAGCTGAGCTTCGCGATCGAACCGGGCGAGGTGGTGGGATTCCTGGGCCCCAACGGCGCCGGCAAGACCACCACCCTGAAGATGCTCAGCGGCCTGATCCACCCCAGCGCCGGCCGGGTGGAGGTGGCGGGCTGTGTGCCGTTCCGGCGGCAGGAGCGGTTTCTGCAGCAGATCACCCTGGTGATGGGCAACCGTCAGCAGCTGATCTGGGACCTGCCTCCCCTCGATTCCCTGCGGGTGAATGCGGCGGTGTACGGCATCGACGACGCCGAAGCCCGCCGCCGCATCGATGAGCTGGCCATGATGCTGGAGCTGGGGCCGGAGCTGACCCAGCCGGTGCGCAAGCTCTCCCTCGGGCAGCGCATGAAGGCCGAGCTGCTGGCGGCCCTGCTGCACCGCCCCGCTGTGCTGTTCCTGGATGAACCGACCCTGGGGCTCGATGTGAACGCCCAGGTGCGCGTGCGCGACTTCCTGGCGGATTACAACCGCCGCCATGGCGCCACCGTGCTGCTCACCAGCCACTACATGGGCGACATCACCGCCCTCTGCCAGCGGGTGCTGCTGATCCACCAGGGACAGCTGTTCCACGATGGCCCCCTCGAGGCGCTCACCACCCGGCTGGCACCCTGCCGCGAGGTGCGCCTGGAACTGCGCCACCCCCAACCCGCTGAGGCGCTGCTGCCCTTCGGCAGCCTGCAGCTGCTGCAGGGGCATCAGGTGCAACTGCTGATCCCCCGCGAGCGCATCACCGAACGGGTGGCGGCCCTGCTGGAGCGTTTTGAGGTGCTCGATCTGGAGGTGCGGGATCCACCGATCGAGGAGCTGATCGGCGCCCTGTTCCGCCAGCCCGATCGGGCTGATGCGGGGCAGTCCACCTAGGGTTCGGCGGCCCTCCGCCGTTGCTCCCGTGGTGCCCATCCGATCCGGGATCCAGCGATTGCGGGACCCGTTCGGGTGCGGCCTGCTGGGGGCAGCGGCGGCCGCGATGCTTGTCGCCCCGGCGCGAGCCGTTGAGGACCTCCTGGTTCAACTACCGCTGCTGAAGACCAGCTTCAGCGTGAAGGTGAGCGAACTGAGCTCCCCCCAAGCGCTGCTGCAGGGCAACAGCGATCTGGCGGAGCTCGATCGAGCCAGCGATGGGGCCCTCGGCCGCCAGCTGCTTGCCGTGTTCAACAAACCGCTGCCCGTGGGCTTGAGCCGTGCGACCGGTGAGGCCGTGGGCTCGCCGATGCTGGAGCAGGCCCTGCTGATCCTGTCGAGCTTCGGCAACGTGGATGGGCAGACCACCGATCTCACCGGGGCGGAACTGCGGGCGGCCCTGCAGCGCAGCGCCGGTGGCAACGGCGCAGCACCAACCCTGCGGACCCTGATTCAGGCCCTGCCCGGCAAGCGCGTGACCCTGAATCTGCAACAGGCCGAGCGGGTGCTCACGCGGCTGGCGGCCCAACGGCGCCAAGCGGAACGCCTGCTGGCGGCAGCCCCACCAACCCCGGTCACCCCCGTGCCCGCCGGGCAGGCCGTTCGCCACAGCGTGGTGCAACTGGGGGTGACGCACCGCCCGAAACCGCTGGAGCTGGAGCTGATCCAACCGGCCGGCAGCGGCAATGGCCGGCTGGTGCTGATCTCCCATGGGCTGTGGGACAGCCCGAGCAGCTTCTCCGGCTGGGGCGATCTGCTGGCCAGCCAGGGATACACCGTGATCCTGCCCCGCCATCCGGGGAGCGACAACAACCAACAGCGAGCGATGTTGGCCGGAAGCGTGCCGCCGCCGAACCAGCAGGAGCTGCACCTGCGCCCCCGCGACCTCTCAGCGGCCATCGACGCGGTGCAAGAGGGACGACTCGGGCTGCGCGGGGCGGTGGACGGCCGGCAGGTGGTGGTGATGGGGCACTCCTGGGGGGCCACTACCGCCCTGCAGCTGGCTGGGGTTCGCGCCGGCTCCAACGAACTGAGCCGCTGCAGCGGCCTCAACGATCCGCAGCGCAATCTGAGCTGGACCCTGCAGTGCAGTTGGCTGCAGGGGCTGGCCAATCAGGACCTCGGCGATGGGCGGGTGGTGGCGGTGGCGGCGGTGAGTCCGCCGGTGTCGCTGCTGTTCCCACCGGGCGCCCGCAGCGGCGCGAAGGCAGCGATTCTCCTGGTGAGCGGCAGCAACGACTGGGTGGTGCCGCCCGACCCGGAAGCGATTGAGCCGATGCGGCGGGCCGCCACCGCCAGCGACCGCCTGGTGCTGGCCCAGGGCGGCGATCACTTCAACCTCAGGCCCGGCAGTGATGCCAGCGGCGGCGTGCTCGGGGCACTGCTCTTGCAATGGACCGCCAGCGCCTATGCCAACACCGCCATGGCGGCCAGAGGCTGGGGCAGCCCAACGATGGCCCTGGTGGACGTCAGCAAGGGCCTGAACTGACCCGCCGCCGGCCTGCACGGCGATCTGTTAGGCCTGGTGCATGCACCCTCAGCACCGCCTGCGCCTGGCCGCTGCCCTCACCGCCGGGGCCGCCCTGGCCGGCGCCGTTGGTGTGTGGGCCTGGCAGCGACGCCTGCCGGCGGAGGTGTTGACGCTGCAGGCTGTGTTGGAGCGCCTCAGCCGCAGCAACGATCTGGGCAGCCAGCCGATCCATGTGATGGTGAGCGCCGGCAGCACCGCCGCCCAGCTGGCGGAGCAGCGGGGGTTGTGCAAACCGCAGCAATGCGATCTGTTTGCCCAGCTCAACCCCTACCAGCACTACGGCAACGGCTGGGATGAGCTGAACCGCCAGGCCTATGCCATGGGCGATATCGAGGGCTGGAGCACCTCCAGCGGCACGGTGATCCTGCCGAGAGCCACATTTCGCGCCTACGGCACCCACATCGACTACCTCAGCTGCACGGTTGCCCACGAGATCGCGCATGTGCTGCGCCATCACGTGTTCGCGCAGAGCTATCACGACAGTCATCGCCTCAGCCACCTGCCTACAGCCCAGGCCCAGCGGGCCAGCCTGGCCCGCTCCCGGCAGCTGGAGCTGGAGGCCGACCGCGACGCCGCCACCATGCTGGCCCGGGCCGGCTTCAAGGGCCGCGTCTGCCTCGACGACCTGAGCTTCCTGTACCGCTCGATCGGCGACGGCAGCCGCACCGATCCCGACTCCACCCATCCGGGGTTTGAGGAGCGGACCGCGGCCATGGCCGCCCATTACAAGGCCCTCGCGCAGCAGCCACCGCAGCCGCCACCCAGACGGGCTGGGCGGTTCGCGGACAACGCCGCCGACAACCTGTTGCGCTTCACGCCCAGCTCCCGCTGACCCAGCGCTGTCGGCATCACCCAGACTGCCGAGATGCGCCTGCTGCACACCTCCGACTGGCACCTCGGCCGTCAGTTCCACGGCGCCTCGCTGCTGGAGGAGCAGGCGGCGGCGATGGATCGGATCGTGGAACTGGCGTCCGCCGCCGAGGTGGATGCCGTGCTGATCGCCGGCGACCTCTACGACCGAGCCATCCCGCCGGCCGAGGCGGTGCAGCTGTTCAACGACACCCTGGCCCGCCTGCGCCAGAGCGGTGCAGCGGTGGTGGCCATCGCCGGCAACCACGATTCGCACGTGCGGGTATCGATCTACGACCCGCTGCTGGCCAACTTCGGGGTGACGATCCGCGGCGATGTGGGGCGCGCCCATGAACCGGTGCTGGTGCGGCCGCGGCACGGCGGCGAGGCCGTGGCCATCTACCCCCTGCCCTATCTGGAACCCAGCGTGGACGGCCCGGCCCTGGCCCAGGGGGCCGAGGCCGGCGATGCAGCAGCGCCGCCGCGGCTGCGCCACGAGGAGGTCACACGCCTGGCCCTGGCGCGCATCCACGGCCACCGCCAGCAACACGCCGGCCAACGCGCGGTGCTGGTGGCCCACACCTTCGCCGCCGGCGGTGAGGGGTGCGAATCGGAACGGGAGCTCACGGTGGGCAACGTGGACCGCGTCAGCGTGGAGACGTTCGCCGGCTTCGACTACGTGGCGCTCGGGCACCTGCACGGATCCCAGGAGCTGGCAGGCCCGCGGCTGGCCTATTCGGGCACACCCCTGGCCTACTCCTTCTCGGAGCAGCATCAGCGCAAATCGGTGCGGCTGGTGGAACTGGCGGCGGATGGTGCGGTGTCCGTGGAGCTGCTGCCGTTGGAGGTGGGGCGACCGCTGCGCACCCTCGATGGCGAACTGGAGGAGTTACTGCGCAACCCAGGCCACCGGCAGGCGGAAGCGGCGCGGCTGCGGGTCATCCTCCGCGATGAAGCGCTGCCGCTGCAGGCGATGGCACGGCTACGGCAGCGCTTTCCCCACGTGGCGGAGCTGCGCCATCAACCACCGGCCCTGGAGCACAGCAGCACCGGCGATCGCAGCAACCGGGTGCGCCAGGCCCGCTCAGCCCTGGAGCTCACGGCCGCCTTCTTCAGCGATCAACAGGGGCGCGCCGCCAGCGAAGCGGAGGCGGCGCTGCTGCGGGAGGCGCTGATGGCAGCGGCAGGCGGAGGCGAGCGGTGAAGCCCCACCACCTGGAGCTGGAGGCCTTCGGCCCCTACGCCGACCCCACCGCCATCAGCTTCGATGCCCTCAGCCAGGACGGTCTGTTCCTGATTCACGGCAACACCGGCGCCGGCAAGACCTTCCTGCTTGATGCGCTCTGCTTTGCGCTTTTCGGCGAGGTGTCGGGCGATCGCGGACTCAAGGGCCTCAAATCCGACCATGCCTCTGCCAGCGCCGTGCCGCGGGTGGTGCTGGAGTTCAGCTGTGCCGGGCGGCGCTACCGGATCGAGCGCTCACCCGCCTACACCGCCCCCAAAAGCCGCGGCAGCGGCAGCACCGATAAGCCCCCCCAGGCCGCCCTGTTCCGGCTGGTGGGAACGGAGCGCCAGGCGATCGCCAGCCGCAGCAGCGAGGTGACCCGCGAGGTGGAGGGACTGGTGGGGCTCAATGCCAGCCAGTTCCGCCAGGTGATCCTGCTGCCCCAGGGGCGTTTTGCTGAAGTGCTGCGGGCCCGGGCCGATGAGCGGGAAGCCCGGCTCAAAACCCTGTTCGACACGGTGCTGTACGAGCGGGCCAGCTGGGGGCTGGAGGCGCGCGCCAAGGCCGCACGCCTGGAGCTCGCGGAGGGCGATCGCACGCTGGCGGGCCTGCAGGCGCAGGCCCTGCGCTGCTGGAGCGCGTTCGCACCAGCCGCCGTCGAGGAGGCCAACAACGATGACGAGCGCCAACGGCCCACGGCGGAGCCAACGCCCGAGGCGTTGATCCCGCAGATCGCCGCCGTGGTGGCCCAGAGCGCGGA